>NZ_CBFHNM010000019.1:0-11600 GCF_965657255.1 Nonlabens sp. | reverse complement strand
CAAAAACGGACCATTTATAAAAAAGGATTCAACTATTAATTAATTTAAAGTCAAACCCAAGCTGTTTTAACTTACACTTTATAGGGTATTACCTTTAAAAGCTCTGATATCAAATGGATTGCGGAGTTATTTTGTTTCTTATTTTTCTTAAAGAATCTTACTTGCTTTCAGTTTATAAATTCTATGAAGTGATGTTGTGCTTTTATCCACCGACACGTTTTACTTTAAAGCCTTTCTCTTTAAGAATTTCCATAATGCGATCGCGGTAATCACCTTGAATTATAATTTGATCATTTTTAAAACTACCGCCTACGCCTAGTTGTGTTTTTAATTCTTTGGCAAGAATTTTAAAGTCAGAAGTAGCGCCAGTGTATCCAGCAATTACTGTGTTTACTTTTCCTTTACGTTTTTCAAATTTGCATTCTAAAGGATCATCTTGCAGCCAGATGTTGCTTTTTTCTGGTTGCTCTTCTTCTTTAAAGTTGTGTTCTGGAAATAGGTTTTTTAACTGGTCGCTTAGGTCCATTGAAATTATATTTTATGCAGTTCTATCTGTATCAATATCTGCTGTGTCAAATATCGATTCTTTCTTTTCGTGTAATATAGAAACACCTTTTTGCAATAACAAGTTATTGGGATAAGTGATGATTTCTCCTTCATCAGTAATCAATAAGGTATAAAAACCTTTAATGTCGCTAATTACTGCAGTTACTGGTAAATCCTTATCATGTATTCTAATACGATCTCCTATTTTATACGGAAAAGAAAAATAAAGGATAAAACTCGCTGTTATGTTACTAAGAATACTCCAGTTTGCAAATAATGCGACACCGACAACAGCAAACGTAGATCCTAATGCTACCCAAAAGCCATCAGTATTAATTCCCCAAACTAGGATAATACTTATGGCGCAAATGGTCCAAATGACATAGCCGGTATACCTTTTCAGATACTGTTTACGCAACTCTGACCTAGAAACTCTTTCTGATAATTTTGCCGCACTCCATATAATAAACCTATGCACGATAAAAGTACTGACCGCAAGAACAAGAGTTAATATTACTTCTGGCTTTAATAATAAATCCCTCATAATTTCAAACTATCTCTTAAAACCGAATCTGCATTTGAGTTTTTTTCCCAGTAGGCAGTCTGGATAGTTTCTTTTAAAGTACCAGTGGACACCATAGGTGTTGTGCCATCCTTGTACCTGTCCATCCATGAAAGAATACGATAAGGGAAGTTTTTTTCTGTTTTAAAAGCAATGGTTCTACCTAGATTTGTGAATTTAATACTGTATAAATAGCCATCTGGTATTCCACTTAATTTTGCAACAGCATCGTAAGCTTTTGTCTCTACGTGTTTTAGTCTTAAATATTCTGTACTTGGAATGATTTGAATATTGCCCACTGGCATTTCTTTAGGATCGAGTCTTAATTGAGCTGGAATTTGATTTTCTGTCAATACATTTTTTACCTCAAACACTTTATTTCCTTCACTTTGAAAATAGGAGTAATGGGTTATGTCATATGCATCATTATCCTGATTGAATTGCATATAAGTATGACCGCACCATTCTTGTATAGAAGTAGCAATCTTAATAGCGTTATCTTTTTTATCTAGTGGTAAAAATGTACTGCTCATTATTGAGTAAGGATAAATACCTGTATTAAAATCTCGAGTAGCATTTAATTTAAGAACAGGTCTATTGCTCTTATTGTTTTGATCTGCTTTTACTTGATCTTTTTTATCAAAAGGCTCTGTTACAAAAATCATGATACCTGTTCCTTTTCTCATCTCTCCATATCGAGCAACATTGATATCGTAACTAGAAACCTCGGCGGTACCATTATACCAATAGTTTTTAAAATCCTCAGATAACACTCTATCTTCTAATTTTTCCATAGGGTTTTCACCTAGAATAGTTTCGCCATCTTTTTCTATGGTTATAGCATTGTTGCAGGATACAACGAGTAAAGAAATAATACTTATCCAGAAATACCTCATCTTTTTATTTTTTTACAAATGTAGATTTCTTGTCGGTGAAAGTGTAATAAAAAATTGATAAAGGTAAAACTATTTGAAATTATAAATCAGTATCGGTAGGTTAGTATTTTACAAGTAAATGATAATTACAAACCCATATTATAATTGCTGAATAGTTACCAATCTTTTTATGGAACTACCATCAGTTTGTTATTGTTGACAACATCATACGCAGTTTTAATATGGATAACCTTATTGGTTGATTATTTTAAAAACATCAATTAGGATAGATTATTTTTAGGCGTTTTTAACCTTTTCCTGCATCATTTTTATTTCATCACGTAATCTCGCCGCCTCCATGAAATCGAGTTCTTTAGCAGCTTTCTCCATTAATTTACGAGTATCTCTAATTTTTTTCTCTAATTCTGCTTTAGAAAGATATTCTGCCTCTTCTTCTGCTGCTTTTAAGGAAAGAACTTCTTCAATCGCATAAGTAGCAGCGTTTTTACGATATAAAGCTGTTTCCAGTTTCTTTTTAATCGCTGTGGGCTTTAAATCATTTTCTTCATTATACGCTATTTGCTTGGAGCGACGGTATTCGGTTTGATCAATGGTTTTTTGCATGCTTTCTGTAACTTTATCTGCATATAAAATTGCTAGCCCATTAACGTTACGTGCCGCTCTACCTATAGTTTGTGTAAGAGAACGTTGATTACGTAAAAAACCTTCTTTATCTGCATCAAGAATAGCAACCAAAGAAACTTCTGGTAAATCCAGTCCTTCTCTTAATAGATTCACACCTATTAAAACATCAAAAACACCACGGCGTAAATCTGACAATATCTCTACACGTTCTAAGGTATCAACATCACTGTGAATATATCGACATCTGATATTAATACGCGTTAGATATTTAGTCAACTCTTCTGCCATTCTTTTTGTAAGAGTCGTTATCAACACGCGTTCATCACGTTCTTCTCTCACTCTTATTTCCTCTACTAGATCATCTATTTGATTTTGACTAGGTCGTACTTCAATTACTGGATCTAACAAACCTGTCGGCCGTATGATTTGTTCCACTACAACACCATCACTTTTTGCCAGTTCATAATCAGCTGGTGTCGCACTTACGTAGAGAACTTGATTTTGTAACGCTTCAAACTCTTCAAACTTTAATGGTCGGTTATCCATAGCAGCTGGCAGTCTAAAACCATAATCCACTAGATTTTCTTTACGGGATCTATCGCCACCATACATTGCACCCACCTGTGGGACACTTACATGACTTTCATCTATAATCATTAGATAATCGTCTGGAAAAAAATCAAGCAAACAGAAAGGCCTTGTTCCTGGCATACGACCATCTAGATATCTACTATAATTCTCTATACCAGAACAATATCCTAATTCTCTGATCATTTCTAGATCAAATTCTGTGCGTTCTTCTAATCGTTTAGCTTCTAGTGGTTTTCCTATTTCTTTAAAATAATCAACTTGTTTAACCAGATCTTCTTGAATAGAATGAATCGCACCTTGCAATATATCTGGTGAAGTCACAAACATGTTTGCCGGATAAATAGTAATTTGATCAAACTTTTCAATCACAGAGCCATCAACTGGATTAAAACGTTCTATTTCTTCAATTTCATCGCCAAAAAAATGAATTCTAAAAGCAGTGTCTGCATAACTAGGAAAAACGTCCAAAGTATCTCCTTTAATTCTAAAATTACCTCGATTAAATTCTGCAGTAGTTCTAGAATATAAAGACTGTACTAGTTTGTGAAGTAAGGCTGTTCTAGCAATCACTTCATCCTTTTTTATTCTAACAACGTTTTTTTGAAATTCTACTGGATTTCCAATACCGTAAAGACATGAAACTGATGCTACAACGATAATATCTCTTCTTCCAGAAAGTAGGGAAGAAGTGGTACTTAATCGCATTTTTTCTATCTCTTCATTTATAGATAAATCTTTTTCAATATAAGTTCCTGATGATGGGATAAAAGCTTCTGGCTGGTAATAATCGTAGTAGGATACAAAATATTCTACGGCATTATCTGGAAAGAAATCCTTGAACTCAGAATATAATTGTGCCGCAAGTGTCTTATTATGACAAAGAACCAAAGTAGGTTTTTGTACACCTTGTATCACATTTGCAGCAGTAAATGTTTTACCACTTCCAGTAACACCTAAAAGCGTCTGGTATTTATCGTTTGCCTTAATTCCACTTACCAGTTTTTCAATGGCTTGTGGCTGATCTCCTGTAGGAGAAAACTCTGAAATAATATTAAAATCCATGAAACGTAAAAATAAGATTTTTGTAATTCCGCTTTCGCGAAAGCGAGGTTAAATAAACAAAAAATCATCATTTATCTTTTGAGAGAAAAATGACCTTTAAAACTGCGGCCATCGATTAATTCCACACGATACCAATAATCTGTGCTAGGCATAGGGTTACCTAAGTAAGTGCCATCCCATCCAGGACTAAGCGGACTAAGTTGTTTGAGTAGTTTACCAAAACGATCAAAAATATAAATTTCTGCATCTGGTTCAGTTTCAATAGCGGTGACTTGCCAGAAATCATGAAATCCATCTTGATTAGGCGTAAAATAAGGTGGTGCAGCGATGATAGTCGCTAGCGCTGTTATCAAATCACAACCATTAGTGTCTCTTACATAAACTGTATAATATCCAGGTAATAAGTCGGTAAAGACATTACTATCTTGATAAAAGAAATTATCAATACTATATTCAAAAGGTTCATCCCCAATCGCGGTAACCGTTATACGATTAGACCTTAATGCGAATTGCTGTACTTCAATATCTATGATTTGAGTAGGCAGATAATTTGTTACTACAGTACTAGTTGTGTCCTGACAACCATTTATATCTGTCACAGTAACCGTGTAAATGCCTTCATCGCTAAGGGTTATACTTCTCGTGTTTTCTCCAGTGTTCCACAAATAACTAGCAAAACCTGTACTGGCTTCTATTGTAACCTGGTCATCTATACACTTTAGTAAATCAGGTGATGATTGTACGATAGGTTTAACATAAACTTCAATGTTCAATGGCTGTACATCGTAACAGGTAGTAGAATCATTGTTTTCTAACCTTACCCAAAGCGTTTCTTGTAGGTTGGTATTCAAATAACTTAAGCTTAAAGGATTCATATCTAACGCTGCATTTTGTTGCGAACTATGAAAGCTTGTAGAAAGATTGCCTGGTTGTGTATTTTGGATTAGAGGTGTTAAACTATTCAAGTTAAATACTTCAATTCCATCTCTAGCATCATCATCACAAATTGTTAAATCTCCTAAAACAGGAATACTAGGTTGATAAATGACTTCTAAACTAAAGGATGTAATAGCAAAGCAATTTCTATTATTCACATTCTCATAGCGAACAAAAATCAGCTCTTCATCAACACCGTCGTAAATATTTGTAATTTGATTTATATCTAAATCTGCATCATTTTGAGAAGAGAAAAAAGTATAATCAAATAAATTGAGATCTTGTGTTCCTAGACCTTCTATACCAGCTATTTCCAGATCAAAAGAAACTATACCATCATTATTAAAATCGTCACACGAGGAGAGATTGTTTATAGGAGAAAGAACAGGTGTTGCCGCAATGTTCACATCAAAAGGTATAGTTACAAAACAACCGTTTGAAATACGACTATCTATTCTTACAAAATAGGTGCCGTTGGATAATATGGCATTATCAGAAATAGCATTAAAATCATTTTCTGCTTCAAGTAAATTATTATGAATACTCACTTCATAATCTGATAGACTTTGATTCCCAATAGCTTGTACTCTTGTAGAGGTAAAGTCTACTGGAGCTAAACCATCGTTTGTAGGATCATCACATAATTCTATATCATTTACAGAATTGGTAATAGGACTATCTACGATAGTAACCGTTCGACTAGAAGTAAAAACTTCTGCAGGTGTGGTAATAATCAAATTTATTGTATAAATACCAGCCGTATTGTAGATATGAGATGGATTGATTTGTGTTGATGTATTGTTTCCACTAGATATATCACCAAAATCCCATAGCACAGTTGTGTTAGGACAAGTTGCAATATCGTCTGCAATAAATAGGGATGGAGTAGTACTGCAACCTTCAATAATGGAGAAGGACGGATTAAAAAAGGCATTATAAAATGGTGGCAAACCTTCATTACTATTGGTTCCTGAAGTAAGAGCCAATCCATCGTACTGAAAATTACTTAGGGCACCTACGTTGTTAGGGTCATTGATTACTGATAACCATTCTTGCTCATCACGAGCATAATATATTTTCTTATTTGGTGCTATCTGCAAGGCGCCTCTAGTAACATTGTCAGCAGGGTCATTGGGATCACTTTCATAAATAGTAACTGGATTGTTCTGAAAATTTAAAGCATTGGTATCGTATTGAAGTAACAATCGTTCTGCTGGAATCAGTCCACTTCCTAATGTGTTTAAGTCTATATAAACTAAATTAGAATCGAGTGAAAATTCTGTTCCATAAGCTTGGTAATTAGATGGAAAATTCAGTCTAATAGGATTACTCACTCTTCCAGTATTATTATCAAAATCAAATAACCATGCACCACGACCGTTTTCTCCAGGCAAACTAGGATCAACATAAAATTGAGTCATCATTGCGACCTTAGAGCCATCTGGAGACACTTTTAAATAGCCACGTTTATCTGTTACGCTGGTAATCGCACTAGTTGATGTTACGGTCGCTGATAAATCCATGCCACTAGGCGTTAATTTGAAAGCATAAAATTGATCATAACTAAAGCTTCCTAGTATGCTTTCGGCATAAGTTACAATCCATGCATCTTGACCGTTTGAGGCAACAGCAGCAAATAACTTTTCAGAACTATTAGGTAGTAGTTGGATATTTTTTTGAGCGTTGATGACATCACCAGCTCCATTATTTAGATTCATATCCACCACGCTGTAATATAAACCGGTAACTCCTGCGCCAGTGAATGGATCAGTTATAGAAATAGAAAAAATATAATAAAGATTTGTACTATTCGGTAACGGAATTATAATAGCAGACTGAGTACTAGATGGATTACCCAATAATCCATTCCCATTAGGCATGATTATATGATTACGATCCCAAACACTTATTCCGTCCGTATAAAATAATAGATCACCACAAGCATCAGATATGGCAGAGCATCCTTCTATAGTATCTAATTGTCCTATATTATTAGGAATAGGTGAACCAGTATTGAAATCAATACCTGCATTAGAACCAAAAAACCACCAATTGGCTTGGTTTTGCGACCATCCAAACGAACTCATTAAGAGTAAAATAAGAAGTATTGCTTTTCTCAAGTTCTAAAAATAGTTAAAGATTTTTAAAAATTGATCAGGTTGGATTTGAATTCCGTTTTCGCGATAGCAGAAACCAAAAATGCCTGCTATTAAAGCAGGCATCGTAAAAAATTGTTTGAAGCTATAGAGTGTAATTTACACTTTTACTCTCCAGCCATGTTTATCTTCTGATCTATTGTACTGAATATCTTTCAAAGCTCCCATTAAAGTGGTAGCGTAAGAATTATCAAGAACAGGAAGTTCGTGTACAAAATCTTTATGCTTGAAACCTTTGATCGGTACAATTACTGCTGCAGTACCACTACCGAATATTTCTTTAAGTGTTCCTTCATTTGCAGCATCACGTAATTCTTTTACTGATACACGTCTTTCTTCTACAGTGATTCCATGATCTGTAGCCATTTGCATTACACTTCTACGAGTCACACCGTTAAGAATACGATCATTATTAGGTGCTGTCAGTAAAGTATCACCTATTCTAACAAAAATATTCATTGTTCCAGCTTCCTCAAGGTATTCGTGAGAAGCCGCATCTGTCCAAATGATTTGTTGGTATCCTTCTTCTAAGGCAAGGTTATTTGGATAAAAACTAGCAGCATAATTTCCAGCAGCTTTTGCATATCCTACACCACCATCTGCAGCCCTAGAAAATTCTGATGCAATAATTACACGAACATCGCCTTTGTAATAAGCAAATGCTGGTGACATAATAATCATAAATTTGTATTCTGTCGCTGGTGCGGCTGCTACACCATTTTCGCTTGATATCATAAAAGGACGTAAATACAAAGAAAGACCTTCACCATAACGTACCCATTCTTTGTCTAGGTGAACTAGTTCTTTTAGTCCTGCTATAAAAATTTCTTTCGGAACTTCTGGCATTGCCAGACGCTTTGCACTTTCATTGAATCTATTCCAGTTATCCTCAGGTCTGAAAAGAAACACATCTCCTTCAGCATCTTTAAAGGCTTTCATTCCTTCAAAAATAGCCTGACCATAATGAAATACTTTACAACTAGGCTCTACTTGTATAGGACCATAAGGTTTTATCTCCACCGTTTCCCATTTACCATCGCGCCATGTACATTCCAACATGTGGTCTGTAAAGGTCTTACCAAAGGTCAAATTATCAAAATCAGTTGTAGTGATTTTAGATTCTTTTACCTTATTTACAACGATTGCGTCAGTGTTTGTCATGGTGGTTTAATATTTTTGCAAATATACTCCATTAGTACTAGCAATAAATGTAAACGAATTCATAAATTTGTATAAATTACTTATTATGAAAAGATTTATTACAGGAGTTTTTGCATTAACCTTGTTAGTAGGTTGCAAAGAGCCAAAGCAAGAAGAAGAAATGCCAGCGGTTAATGACGAGCAGGTTCAAGAGATGGCATACATGGATTATGGTGCAGAGTTTTCTAATAGCGACGTCATTGATGCTATGGAATTAGGTACTATGTATAAAACTATGAAAGTAGGAGATACAACAACGGTAAAAGTAAAAGGTACCATTGCAGATGTATGTGTAAAAAAAGGATGCTGGATCAAAATGCCAGTAGGAGATGCGTCTGCAACTGTAAAGTTTAAAGATTACGGTTTCTTCCTTCCTAAAAATGGAAAAGGTAAAGAAGTAATTCTTAGCGGTAAAGCTTACAAAAACATTACGCCGGTAGAAGAACTACGTCACTATGCAGAAGATGCAGGTAAGTCCGAAGAGGAAATTGCAGCCATTACAGAAGAAGAAGTAACTTTAAGTTTTATTGCAGATGGAGCAATGGTAGAAGAGTTTGACAATCCTGATGTAGAAGGAGTAGAGAAAACAGAAGAATAAATGAAACGTGAGATCATAACAACTGGTGATGGATCAAAAACAATTCATATGCCCGATCTCAATGAACAATATCATTCTAAACATGGCGCCTTGCAAGAGGCGCTTCATGTTTTTATAAAGACTGGGTTAGAACATTTTTTAGAGATCTCGCTTTCGCGAAAGCGGAATTTTTATGAAGAACCTATTTCAATTTTAGAATATGGATTTGGCACTGGCCTTAACGCCATGTTAACCGCTCAACATCATTCTAAAATACCTACTCAATACACCGCTATAGAAGCTTTTCCAGTTACAAATGCTGAAATTGAAGCCATGGATTACGGTAAGCTTTTAGAAAATCAAAAGCTATATCAAGCAATGCATCAAAGTAGCTGGGCAGAAAATCATCAAATTATCGATACTTTTCTTCTAAAAAAAGAACAAAAAACTTTTGAATCAATTGATTATGAAAATCAATTTGATATAATTTATTTTGATGCTTTTGGTCCACGTACACAACCAGAATTATGGACACAACCTATATTTGATGCTGCCTTTAAAGCTTTGAAAAATGGCGGCGTTTTAACTACTTATTGTGCTGCTGGTCAAGTAAGGCGCAATATGCAAACCGCAGGATTTATTGTGGAGCGCCTACCTGGTCCACCGGGCAAAAGAGAAATGTTGAGAGCAACCAAAAACTAGTATTTACTAAAACAGCATTTTAGTAATCATCAACAATCATTTAGCAAATAGTTAATGGGATTGACTTTATGACAACCTTATATTTGCAAAAAATCCAATTTTTAATGTCACAAGAAGTACGAAAACAAAAGCCTCAATCTTTATGGAATCATTTTGCCGATTTAAACGCGGTGCCACGACCTTCAAAAAAAGAGGAACGCGTTAGAGCGTTTATGGTAGATTTTGGTAAATCACTGAATCTAGAAGTGATGGAAGATGCTATAGGAAATGTGATTATTAGAAAGCCCGCCACTTCAGGAATGGAGGATCGCAAAAGCATTATCATGCAATCACATCTGGACATGGTGCATCAAAAGAATAATGATACAGATTTTGATTTCTTGACCCAAGGGATTGAAATGTTAGTAGATAGTGATATCATTAAAGCAAATGGAACCACTCTCGGTGCCGATAATGGAATAGGTGTAGCAGCGATAATGGCAGTACTTTCTTCTACAGATATTGCACATCCAGCGATAGAAGCACTTTTCACCATTGATGAAGAAACAGGAATGACAGGTGCAAAAGAACTAGATAAGAATATTTTAACTTCTTCTATTCTTTTAAATCTTGATACCGAAGAAGATGACGAGATTGATATAGGATGTGCTGGTGGAGTAGATGTTACAGCTACAAAAACCTATGATCAAAAATCACTTTCTGACGATTATATTTCAAAAAAGATTACTGTAAAAGGACTAAATGGCGGTCATAGTGGTATGGATATCATCAAAGGACTAGGAAACGCAAATAAGATGATGACGCGACTTCTAGATGCTATGATGAGAAAAGTAGATATCCAGCTACAATCTTTTCAAGGTGGTAGTTTAAGAAATGCTATTCCTAGAGAAGCAGCTGTTGTGGTTAGCTTCCATAAAAGCGAGTTGGAAACTATTCTCAAATCATACAATAGCTGTAAAGATGCGATACATGATGAATATAAAAACCTAGAAAAGAATCTTGATATAACCATCCAAGACACTACTAATACAAAAGCTATTAGTGGAAGTGATACTAAGCATCTGGTATATGCACTTTTAGGAATTCATAATGGCGTGTACCGTATGAGTCCAGATATTAATGGTTTAGTAGAAACTTCTAATAATCTGGCCAGAGTGGAGCTTAAGGAAGGTAATCTTCAAATCGCTTGTCTTACCAGATCTTCTGTAGATAGTTCAAAGGTAGATCTTGCTATGAGCATCACGGCAGTAATGAAACTCGCTAACATGGATACCAAGCTGTCAGGCGATTATCCTGGATGGCAACCTAATGCAAACAGCGTGATGTTAGATATCGCAAAAGCAAAGTATACCGAATTATTTCAGCACGAACCTAAAGTAGAAGCTTGTCATGCAGGATTAGAATGTGGTCTGTTAGGAGAACGTTACCCTAATTTAGACATGATTTCCTTTGGACCTAATATTAGAGGAGCTCACAGTCCTGATGAGCATGTGGAAATCAAATCAGTTCAGAAATTCTGGAAATTTCTTTTAGAGCTTTTGAAAGAAATTCCTAAATCATAATAGATGTCTAGTCCTGAATAATGGATACAGATTATTAAAGGAGCTAGTATCTCACTACCTATGTAAGTAGTTAAAAAAGGCTTGGGTGATGACCTAAGCCTTTTTTATTTTAAATTTTACACAGACATGAACCAATAAGATTTATTCAAGGACGATTTTTTTAAAACAGTTCAAAACGGGAAATGA
>NZ_CBFHNM010000018.1:0-12529 GCF_965657255.1 Nonlabens sp. | reverse complement strand
GCTTTTGAAGTTGCTTTAAAAAATCAGTGAGATCATTTCCCGTTTTGAACTGTTTTAAAAAAATCGTCCTTGAATAAATCTTATTGGTTCATGTCAGTGTAAAACTTAAAATAAAAAAGGCTTAGGTCATCACCCAAGCCTTTTTTAACTACTTACACAGGTAGTGAGATACTATCATTATAATCAAAATCAATACTTTATTTACACCCTTAGATCCAACTCACGATAATTTAAGGGCTATATTAATTTATAAATTCTAACACTTCATCCTTTCCATAATAGCTATACTCTATAGAAATTCCTTTTGAGGTTTCATAAGCAACACCCATAAAGTCAGTAGTTTCTACAAAATAACAACCTCCTTTACTTTTTTTGAGTGTTCCTATTAGACCTTTGTTTTTATAAATATCAAAACCTGTTTCTGTAGAAATAATAAAATACTCTTTTGATTTAGTTCTATACATTTTTTCTTTTACAGCCTTAATCCTATCTGTTCCAGTAGACTGTTTTGTATCATTAATTTCTTTTTTAAAACTTGGCGCCGCCTCGTTCTTTTCTTTCTCAACAACCGTAAGGTTCTGCGCTTTTTTAAGCTCTTGTTTTACCACTTTGTTTACTTCATTATAAGTATAAGTAATCGTATCAAAAGAGGTCATGGCATCTCTTAATGCTTCAAAATAAGCTTTTTGATTAGATTTTGTTGTCCCTACACCTTCTTTAGTTTCAAAAACAGTTGATCCAGAGCAGTTCTCTAATCGCAAAGTCAAGTATCTCTTAAGTGTTCCTGATTCGTCCATTTTCAAATGAAGTACGTCGCAGGATTCAGGGTTAATGTCTTTGGGAAGAAGGTTTGAATTTATTAAAACATTAAAATTTCTTTTTTTGAGCTCAAACACGGCTAGATCATTCAGTCTATATTCGTTGGGTTCTGATTGAAAATCATATTGATTTTGCACAAGAATGTATTGGTATTTATTCAAATCTTGATTTTGTCCTCTAACATATAGAGAACAAATAGTTACAAGAAGAAGGATTGAATTTTTCATAGATATTTTATTCTGTTCAAAAGCCTCTAAAAACCAATTTTTGGTAATACATATAGAGAAGTATTCTCGCTTTCGCGAAAGCGGTAAATTACAAATTAACATTTTAAAGAAAAGGATTTTTATAAGAATTCCTATTGCCATAGTTGTAAACAAAACTTCTCAAAAAGACCTTAACATCTTATCTTTGACACTTACACGCCATTCCAACTAATACGATGAAAAAATTAGAGCTCCTCAAGAAATATTTTGGTTACGACAGTTTCCGTCCCTTACAAGAACAAGTCATAGACGATATTATTGCAGGCAAGGATCTTATGGTAGTCATGCCTACTGGTGGAGGAAAATCCATGTGTTTTCAATTGCCTTCCTTACTTCTAGAAGGTATTACTTTAGTCGTATCGCCGCTTATTGCTTTGATGAAAGATCAAGTAGATGCGCTGCGAGCTAATGGTATTCCTGCTTCATATTACAACAGTTCACAGGATAGCACTCAACAAAATGAGATGCTGGAAGAATTGCGATCTGGTCGTTTAAAACTAATTTATGTCGCTCCAGAAAGCATAGGTTTATTGAATAATCATTTGCAAGAAATTCCAGTTTCTTTAATAGCTATTGATGAGGCACATTGTATTTCTACATGGGGACACGATTTTAGACCTGCTTATACACAATTATCATATTTCAAAACCAGTTTCCCTGATGCTAACCTTATTGCACTTACCGCAACAGCAGATAGAGCAACACGAGCAGATATAAAAAAGCAATTAGGCATTCAAAATGCACAAGAATATATAGCCTCTTTTGACAGACCTAATCTTACCCTAGAAGTACGTCCTGGGAATGAACGTTTGCAACAAATGCGTCGTTTTCTCAAAAAATTTAAAGACGAATCTGGTATTATTTACTGTTTAAGCCGTAAAACCTGTGAATCATTAGCAAGTAAAATCACCGCTTATGGTTTTGATGCAGCAGCTTATCATGCTGGATTGAGTCATGAAGAGCGTGAAAATGTGCAAGAAACCTTCATTAAAGACGAATTAAAAATTGTGTGTGCGACTATTGCCTTTGGGATGGGAATCGATAAGTCAAATGTGAGATTTGTCATTCATTACAACATGCCTAAAAACATAGAAGGCTACTATCAAGAAATAGGTCGCGCTGGTCGTGATGGTATGGATTCTCATGCGCTACTTTTTCACAGCTATGCAGACGTGATCCAGCTGCGTAAATTTGCTGACGGTAGCGGTAATGCCGAAGTTCAAATAGCCAAGCTAGAACGCATGAAACAATTTGCCGAAGCCCTTACTTGTAGAAGAAAAATGTTGCTTTCTTATTTTAACGAATACCTGGAAGAGGATTGTGGTAACTGTGATGTCTGTTTGAACAAGCCAGATTTCTTTGACGCTACTTTACAAGCTCAAAAAACATTGAGCGCAGTGGTTAGAACGGGCGAACAAGCTTCTTTAAACTTATTGATAGATGTGTTGCGTGGCGCGGCAAATGCGGCTGTGATGGAAAGTGGTTTTCAAGACATTAAAACCTATGGTGCAGGAAGAGATGTTTCTTGGAACAACTGGCAACAATACATCGTGCAAATGATCAATCAAGGATTGATTGAAATTGCTTTTCATGAATTGAATCATTTAAAAATCACACCACAAGGAAGAGAAGTACTTTTTGATGGTCGTAAAGTATCGCTTGCCGTGATACCTAAACCAGAAGAACTAGCTGCAAAAAGAGCTCAAAAAACACAAGAAGCACTACCTACAGAAGTAAATCGTGATCTTTATGAAGCATTGCGCAAAACGAGATTACAACTGGCAAATGCTAGCAACCTTGCCCCTTATATGATTTTTAGCGATGCGACTTTAAAAGACATGGCAGCAAGAATACCGCTGGACGATAATGAATTTGCAGATATTACTGGTGTAGGAACTCATAAACACAATACCTATGGAGTGCCATTTTTAAGAATGCTTAAGGAATGGAAAGACGATCGTAAAGAAGACTTTATCTACAGAGAAGAGGTCGCAAAACCGAAACGTAAAAAGAAGACTTCTACCGGACCTAAAAAAGACACGGTGATGGAAAGTGTAAAGTTGTTTTGGGATGGTAAAACAGTTGATGAAGTGGCAGAGATAAGAGGTTACCAGCCTTCTACGATCTTGGCACATCTTACTAAAAGATATGAATCTCATAACGACATCGATCTAGAAAAATTGATCGATGATAAGGACTACGATCTCATGGCTGAAGACTTTGATCAAATAAAAGATGAAGAAAGCCTTAAAGCCGTTTGGGAACATTTTGATGGCGCCATTGATTATGGCTCGCTGCGTATAGGCCTTAGTTTATTGAAAGAGAGGATGGAGATTTAAAACACAAGTTATTGGATAAAAAAACCGCCTGGGTTTTAGGGCGGTTTCTTTGATGACTCTATGTATGGTTAAAAACTGTTTGAAAATCGAGTTCCCATATATCTTACTTTAGTAAGCATATACTCCTTATCTATTGGAGTTTTTTTAAATTGATGAGGAAATTTATTTTTAATTACTAATTTAAAAGTAATATCTTGATTTGAAAACCATTTATGTAGTTCAAAAGGCTCTTTATTAACGAGTTTAGATACGTCTAAGAGTTCCAATTTTGAAAATTCTTCTTTAGATATAAATCTCTCAAAAGTAATTTGAAATTGAAATATTTCAAATTTAAATTTGTTAATGGAACTATTTGGTTTCTTAATCGTGTAATCAAAATAATCCTTGGCATCACATAAGTTCAATCTCACCGAAGAAGAAATGCTATCATGAATGATTATTTCATTCTGTGCGAAAGCTAAGTTTTGTAAAAAAGCAAAAATAATAATTAATCTGTACATATTTTAGTATAGTTTAAATTAATTTCAGAAGTTACTAATTCAATCAAATTTATTTGTGACATGGTAAGATTCTGATATTCTGCCGTTTCCTCAAGTCCATTCCAAGAAAAACTCTCCATAATTTGAACAGTTGTAAGCGATGAAAGTGGAGAGGTTGAAACAGGAAAAGGAGCAATAGGATCATTTAAGAAAGCATTACCATCTAAAAGAGAAGAAATAAGATTTTGTCTAACTACATCAATTGTAAATAAGTTATGTACCCATTGACTATTGTTGGCTGAATTTAAATTGTACCAATTTACCATATACGCATAATAATTGTCTTCAAAGCTTGTGCCAACAGGTGGATTTGAACTGAAATTATAGATATTCATATTTGTATCAATTTGTGTGAACATGCCTAATTGTATACATCTCTCCATTAATTCTGCATGGACTATTTCATGCAATAGAACTAAGGCTGTTTCTAGATTAGACATTGTATTAAGAACATTGGGATCAAAAACTATTTTATGCTTTCTTCGATTATTTAAATTCGCATCATAATTTAATTGAGTTAAAGCTGCAGCCCCATCACCTCCTAAAGTGATGTAACTTGATAGATCTGACATTAATAATTTAACACCAACCGTTTTGTCAGAACCAAAATTATCATGTATAAAACTTGATGAAAAAGTTGGGGAAGAACCTTTCAAAATATTAAATACGCACTTAGCGCGACCGGTTAACTGATTAATTAACTTATCGTCAAAATACACTTCTGTATTTGGATCTTCTTCCATTGCAATGATCGCTTCTATAGCAAAGGCTTGTGCCTCTGGAGAGTGGTTTTCTTCTAATAAGAAGTTATCTATTTGTTCTATAAGAGCTGCTTGTGCTGGATCATTGATAAATTGTAGTTGGATTCTTGTTAGTGTTAACGTTAGTGAATTTAAAAATGCAGTAGTTAATGGAGAAATAGCATCGCCGTTGCCACCAGCTATAGGCATCGTACCATTACCGCAATCTGCCATAAGACTAGGGACACAAGGGTTATTCCCACCTGATATGCCACCACCACCTCCGTTTCTAGGATTTCCTGCATCAAAATCAAAAGACATCTCTTCTTCTCCTGCTGTTGGGCATGGGCCGTACTCTACATCTATATAGTATATATTCCCTCCTACACGACATGGACCATTATCTCTATCAACATCACTTGGACTATGATTGTTCCCATCGCTACATTCCCAATTACCTGAAACCCCTGTAATACAACTACCACTATTTTTTGTTTGAAGTCCAATAAAATAACGAAGCACTTCTGTATCAAAAGTATGGGAAGAGTTAATTACTAATCTACCAGAAAAACCATTATGAATAGAAAGAGCACTAGGTTCATAACGAAATAAATTACTATTTAAAACGGTATTATTATTATCCAATGTAACAACAAGATTATAAAAATGATTGTTAACAGATTGATTATTTATAACTTTAAAAGTAATAGTCGTATTAGAAACATTCTCAAATAAACCTATGTGATTTAGATCAATTTGAAAGTTTAGGGAATCTGTATTTTTGGTAACACTTTGGTAATTATTCCTTCCTGCTTTTTTTATTAATTTAAAAACATCTTTTGTTTTGATGTCGCTTGGTAGTTCTTCAAATGTTACTTTAGAGAATTTACTTTCTCTTTTAATTTCATTTTCTACTACTGACTCATCACTTTCACAAGCAGTCAAAGAAATAATTAATGTCAGTAATACTAGTATATACTTTGCCCATTTTAGTCTTTTGGTTGTTTGCGTTTTTGCGTTTAGCATTAATAAATAGATTTCTTTAAAACTACAATAATTTATTCTTTTTTAAATGGGTGTTTATACCCAAATAATAATACTAAGTATCATACCACAAAACAAAAAACCACAAAAGCCAGAATGATTTCTGGCTTTTGTGGTTTTATAAATGTATAATTAATGCTGTCTACCTCCCTACCACGGCAGGATTTACCCAACTAAATGTAGCAGACTCTTCTGGAATTGTTATTCTTTGAGAGATGCGTTCCATACGTGCTGGTAATTTCATAAGATAATCGCGAGCTTTTTCTGCCTCCTCCGTAAGGTTAGTCATCGCAGCAATCTCCCATTGCTCTATAAGTTTTTGCATGATGTCTATATAATCTTGCGCTGTGTAAACACCTATGCGTTGTGCGCTATTTGAAAAGTCTTCAAAAGCAGAACCTATACTCTGACCTTGTTCTCTTAAAAACATGGCAGGCATCACGATCTTATGTACCATCATTTCTTTAAAAGCCACCATCATATTGCTAGCGTCTACTTTGAAGATTTCCTTTACAAAAGTACTGTATGCTTTATGATGGCGCATCTCATCCCCTGAAATAATACGACACATTTTAGAAAGCGCAATGTTTCCATAACCACGAGCTAGTTTTGCTACACGATTATGAGAAATATAAGTAGCTAATTCTTGAAAACTGGTGTAAATAAAGTTTTTATATGGATCACGATCAGTACCTATATCAAAACCATCAGTAAGTAAGTGATGTGTTGTAATTTCTACCTGGCGCATGTTAACACGTCCAGATAAATACAAATATTTATTAAGCACATCACCATGACGATTTTCTTCACCTGTCCACTGACGTACCCATTTAGACCAAATATTCCCTTTTCCTTCTACTTGATTAATCCCTTCAACATCCATTAACCAGGCCTCATAAGTAGGCAAGGCTTCTTCTGTAATGGTATCACCTACTAGCGCTACCCAGAAGTCGTAAGGAAGTTCTTTGGCTAATTCTCTCAACTCTTTCACCTCTTCAAAAAAAGTATCTTCTTGAGAATTAGGTAAAAAATCTGTTGGTTGCCATATTTTATCCACAGGAATCAAGTATTCATCCATAAAAGATTCTACTTTGCTTTCTAAAGATTGCATCACCTCGATGCGTATATTTTTAAGGGGCTTCATCATAAGAACAATGTTGTGTTGTAAAGATAGTCGTTTTGAATTTGTTCCGCTTTCGCGAAAGCGGAATTTAACTCGTATTAGAACGCAGTAGAAGTAATGCTATTATGCACTATCTCTTGTGTTTCTAAAATTAATTCTTCATGATCTCTTCCTTGTATAGGAATAGGTTCGTGAATAGTAAGGTTGATTTTATTACCTATACCGTACGGAAATTTACCATATCGGTCTACTTTCCAGCTATTATTAACCGTTACTGGCACAATTACAGCTTCGGGAACATATTTAAATATTGTTTTTAAACCATTTGTTTGAAAAGGTTTAGGAATACCTGTTCTACTGCGAGTACCTTCTGCAAAAATAACAACACTGCGTTTTTTTTCATGTACATTTTTTGCAAATGAAATTAATGCAGTAATTGCCTGTTTACGGTCTTTGCGATCAATAGCGCAATTCTCTCCTATTCTTAGGTTAAGCGAGATACTTGGGATTCCTTTTGCTAATTCTTTTTTGGCAATAAATTTTGCATGGTAATTTCTTAAATAGTAAATCAACGGTGGAATATCAAACATACTCTGATGATTACAAACAAACACATACGACGGACCAACTGGTAAATCTGTTTTATAATTAATGCTGAATGTATTGAACAAAGGCAACTGTGACTGCATCAAGAACCAGTTGAGAATATACACACTTTTACGATGTGCATTGTAACCCCATACTTTATAAGAGATGAGCTGTATGGGATGAAAAATAACCAAAAACAGAAAAAACAGCAAGAAGTGTATAACTGTTAACGGATATGATATAATTTTTTGCATCCTGCAAAGGTAATTTGTTCCTATAAATGTTAGAACGAGATGGCTTTAAATCGATATGCATGCATAGTAATTAGCTGTTAGCTGTTAGCTGTTAGCTGTTAGCTGTTAGCTGTTAGCTGTTAGCTGTTAGCTGTTAGCTGTTAGCTGTTAGCTGTTAGCTGTTAGAAACATAAAAAATAGAAATAGATTGAGAATGTTTTATTTAATCAAAAATCATAAAAAAAGTGCTTTTGTTTTCACAAAAGCACCTTCCGTTTATAATGATTACTGATTAACAGTTCTCGTTATAAGCTTCTTTAAGGTTTTCAGCAATCATTTCTGCTGGTCTACCTTCTATATGGTGACGTTCTAACATATGCACTAACTCACCGTTTTTGAACAATGCCATAGATGGAGAACTAGGTGGAAAAGGTATCATCGCTGCTCTTGCTGCATCTACCGCTTCACGATCTACTCCTGCAAAAACAGTTACTGTATGATCTGGTTTCTTTGCATTATCTAGAGACATTTTTGCTCCTGGACGTGCATTTGCTGCGGCACAACCACATACTGAATTTACTACTACAAGAGTAGTTCCCTCCTTGCTTAACGCGTCTGTTACGTCTTTTCCTGTATATAAGTGTTCAAATCCTGCCGTTCCTAAATCGTCACGCATAGGTTGAACTAATTCTGCTGGGTACATAGTATAAATTTTTTACAAAGGTAAAGACTTCTATCTACTTAAAAAATAGAGCTATGATCATTTAAGTTTATTATAAGAATTGTTTTATAGATAGTTGGTGAGTTAGTGAGTTAGTGAGTTAGTGAGTTAGTGAGTTAGTGAGTTAAGTTTTAAAAATAATAGAAGACTAAAAAATAATCTCATTGCAATTTTTCCAGAATAAGCTTAAGAGTAGGATGAAATAATAATCTGTAAAAAGAGTTTTAATTCCACGATTTTTTCTGGTTCAAATTCGAGTTAAGATTTCCACACATCCGTTTACAAATGTTTAGTATCTTTAAAAATACTTTTAAATGATTGCTATGGCAAAGAAGAAGTGTCCAGAATGTAAAGAGGATGTGCGTGGTAGAGCAGATAAATATACTGTAGTGATTACTGCCGTAATGTGGCTAACAATAAATTAAATCGCGACAGCAACGCATTAATGCGTAATATCAACAATAGATTACGTAAAAATCACCGCGTTTTACAGGAACTTAATCCCAAGGATAAAACAAAGCTTACTAGAAATAAATTGCTTGCTGCAGGTTTTGATTTTAATTTCTTTACCAGTATTTACACAACAAAAAAAGGCACCATATATTATTTTGTTTACGATCAAGGATATTTACCAATGGACGACGATTATTATTTATTAGTCAAAAGAGATTGATCAATAAATCATAAACACAGACGTTACATCTTAAAAACATAAGTTTCTATATGGACTTTACTTCAAATAAAAACGCATATCGCTGGGTAATGATTACTGCAGCAGTAGTTTTTACGTCATTAATTTTATGGAATACCTATGATTTTTTTCAGAAATTAAAAGAAAATGAACGTAAAAATATTCAAGAATTTGGTATTGCAATTACAGATTTAGAAAACCAATCAAAAAATGCAGATTTAGGTGAGTTAGGATTAACGGTAATTGGAAATACATCTTCTATACCTATGATACAAGTAAGCTATAAAGGCGAATTGTCTTCTAATAATTTACCAGAAGAAATAGAAAATGATTCTTTGGCACTATTAAAACTTATAGAGGTCTACAAGTTAGAGAACGATCCGATTATAACTAAATTTGAAGGAAAACTTTTTAGTACTACTTATTATGGAAATAGTGATGTAATCAATAAAATCAAATATTACCCAATGGCACTGGTGGTTATCATGTTATTGTTCTTTTCGGTTATTTGGTTTTTTTATAGATCTAATAAAGTAGGAGAACAAAATAAACTTTGGGCAGGAATGGCAAAGGAAAGTGCTCACCAAATAGGAACGCCGCTTTCTTCACTGGTAGGATGGACCACAATTCTAAGAGAGACAGATATAGAGCCATCTTATGTAGATGAAATGGAAAAAGATATCAATCGCCTGAAAATGATTACCGATCGTTTTTCTAAAATAGGCTCAATTCCTAAACTTACAGAAGTAGATATTGTCCATCAAACAAAGCAAGCTGTGGAATATATCGCAAACAGGTCTTCAAAGCTTATTAGGTTTGATGTCGATCTACCCGACCAACCTATTCGTGTAAAACTTAACGAACCGCTTTTTGAATGGGTCATAGAAAATCTTATTAAAAATGGAATAGATGCAATGAAAGGTAAAGGAGAAATTTCTATTTACCTAAAAGCAGACGTTTACAACGTATTTATCAAGATAAAAGATACTGGAAAAGGAATACCTAAAAGTCAGTGGAATCAAGTTTTCAAACCTGGATTTACAACAAAAAAACGCGGTTGGGGCTTAGGCTTGTCGCTTGCACAACGTATTATTAAAGATTACCATAAAGGTAAAATACGTGTTATGGAAAGTAAAAAAAATGAAGGAACTACCTTTGAAATTACTTTAAATAAAATTTAAAAGTTCTTTTATTAACCGTTCCATATTTAACTTCTAGGTAAGGTGACCGTAAATGTTGTTCCTTCTCCATGTATAGTTCTCATTTCAATAGTTCCCTTGAAATTTTCTACAATTTGTTTTACCATAGCGAGACCTAATCCCATACCACTGTTTTTAGTAGTAAACTTTGGCTCAAATATTTTAGTTTCATTTTCTGGTAAAACGCCTGTTCCCTTATCAGAAACTGTTAAATAGATATTTTGATGATCGTGTTTTATAGATACTAGAATGGTGTTCTGTCGATCTGGATGACTGGCTTGAATAGCATTTTTAACAAGGTTTGTTACCACTCGTATCAATTGTGTTCTATCAAAGACGGTTTTTAAAGATGGGGCATCCTCATGGTAATGAATATTAGATTCATTGAAAATATCTAAGGCTAATTGGGTAACCATACATACATCTGTTTCTTCATTCTTTTGCGCAGGCATAGTTGCATATGCAGAAAAAGCACTAGCAATATTGCTCATCACATCAATCTGTTCAATGATCGAGTTAGAATATTCATTCAATTTCTCTCGGGCCTCAGGATCAGTGGGATCAAATCTACGTTGAAAGCTTTGCACCGTTAAACGCATAGGTGTCAAAGGATTCTTTATTTCATGAGCTACTTGTTTTGCCATTTCTCTCCAGGCTTGTTCTCTCTCGCTGGTAGCAAGTTTCACAGCACTTTCTTCAAGCTCTTCTACCATTTTATTATAAGATGACACAAGTGTATTGATTTCTTCAGTTCCTTTATGGTCTATTTCCAGTTTGCGATTGCGTTTTGAAATATCCAGCTGTTTTAAATTATCAGAAATGCTCCTTATGGATCTTGTAATATATCTGGCCAAGAAATAACCGAGAATCAGAGAGATACAAAACATTAATGCATAAACTAATGCAAGTCTTTTCAAAAATTCCTCTAGTTCATAATTCATGAACTCGTCATTCTCAATATAGGGTAGATTGAGAATTGCTATTTTTTTAAATTTATTATCAATCAGATAGGAATAACTAGATCTATAGCTCTGTTCATTTTTTTCAAACTCTTTTACAAATCTTCCATCTTCTGCATCGCTGAGCTTTAGTAAAATTTCTTTCGATATCTGACTGCTAATGCTGTCGGTTAAAAATTGTGCTTTTGAGCTTTTTCTTAAACCTCCATTTAAGTCATATATATTCACAGGCATGCCGTGAACCGTGCTTATAGAGTAAATTCTCTTTTTAAAAATAAGAGATATGTTTTTTGTGGCTACCTCATAATCCGTCTCTCTCAACACATTAGCAATATCTGTTTTAATAGCAGCCTCTTTACGTAACAAACGTTTTTCATGATAATCTTTAGCTTGTTCTTTAAATTGATAAATGGACATTCCAGCGATAAGAACACTGGCAATTATAGTAAGCACCATCATGGAGAAAAAGATGCGGTTTCTAAGGCTATTAGTATACAATTTCATTAAAGTAAAAATAACAATAATTAAGCCAGTTGTTATTTAGAGCTATTTTTTAGTAAATGAATAATTAAAAAATTGCTTTCGCGAAAGCGAGAACAACAATCACAAGTAAAACTTAAAAGATATAAGGAGATTAAATAACTTTGCACTATGAAAATAGACAATCTAGAACAAGGCTATTACGGTATAGGAATTATGCATGGTAAAACACCTGAAAATTTAGGAGTTCTATGGCGTACTGCTCAAAATCTAGGTGCTAACTTCATTTTTACAATAGGTAAACGATATTCTAAACAAGCTTGTGACACGCATAACGCTGTAGGTGCTATCCCTTACTTTCACTATAAGACATTTGATGATTTTTTCTCTCATTTACCTAAAGGAGCTATGATAGTAGGTATAGAATTGACTGATGAAGCAATCACATTAGAAGAGTTTAAACATCCTCGTAATTGTGTGTATTTGTTAGGTGCAGAAGACCACGGACTTACGATAGAAGCTATCAAAAAATCCCACCACATTGTAAAATTTAATACTCCAAAGAGTCTTAATGTAGCTGTTGCAGGAAGCATTATAATGTATGACAGAAGCGTTAAGGGAACAAGCATCTATTTAGGTGGAAAAGCCACTTAAACGCAGATAGTACATTCTCAAATACCGCAATTGAATCTATTGTCACTAATTTTAATAGAGAATCAGTTGTTATATGATAGCTTTGTTTAGGTTTTATAAGCATATGATTTGCTCTAAGTATTCTAAAAAGTTTA
>NZ_CBFHNM010000017.1:0-16925 GCF_965657255.1 Nonlabens sp. | reverse complement strand
CGTCCGTTTACGCTGGTGCCACTCTTTCTTATCACAGGTGTTAATCCGGCATAACTACATAATTCTGCAGCGCTAGTAAATCGATCAAATCCATCTGTAAGAACTACTAACATCAAAGACCAAATGACTGATATCAATTCCATATAATTTAATATCTTTATTCATAACTAAATGATTTTTTGAAAGGACTACCTACGCGAGTTTCAACGACTTAAAATCGAGGTCTAAAAAGCCTCATAGAACTGTACGAAATCTGTGTAGAAAAAGAGAGGTGATTTTCAATGTTGACGAGATCTAAGCCTCTGCGTATATAATAACCTTATTCCTCTCTTTTGTTCTTTCTTATTTATATCTAAATGTAATAAGATTCAAACTTAAGACGTGTATAAAACATAGCTATTATAGGCTTTCCGAGAGGTTTTTGCTTCTTTATTAAGTCCGCCAAATCTTTATTTTTGTATATTTAGAATATAAAAGATAAATAGAAAAAATAAAAATTCGGCTCGTGTATAATCCGAAATGATAGTGTCTTTTTACACGCTACGTTTCATATACGGAGACGTTAGGGTTAATTTAAAACAAAATTCAGTACTAAAAATGAACAAAACTCTTAGAATTTTAAAAAAGGTAATTTTATATACTTTATCTATCCTTTTGTTTCTTTCAGTTGTAGGTTATGTTTACCTCTATGTACTTCCAAAAGGACCTGAAATAACGGAAATCAAAAAAATTAACAGCGGAAAAGACAATTTTGTTATCTACGCTTATAAAGATAGTAAGAGAAAATCGATTAAGGTATGGACTTATAAACCTGAAAGCTGGAATGATAAAGATAAAATAGTTTTCGTTATGCACGGTGGTGGACGAAATGCTGATGACTATCTAAACGCTTGGATTGAATTAGCTGATGAAAATAACCTTTTAATAGTTGCACCTGAATTTGAAAATAAGTTTTCGAAATACACAACGAACGACTATCAAGAGGGAAATCTATTTACTTTTTTTGGAGCTGAAAATCCAAAAAGCGAATGGGCATATACTGTCGTTGAAAACATATTTGACCAAATTAAATCGGTTAACAGCATTACAAACGAACAATACGATATTTTCGGACATTCTGCTGGCGGACAATTTGTGCATAGAATGGTAATGTTAATGCCCGAATCGAGAATTGGAACGGCTATCTCTGCAAATTCTGGCTTTTATAGTCTACCAAACGATAAACTTGAATTTCCGTATGGTATTCAAAATACAGGAATAGATTTGCAAAAATCTTACAATAAGAGATTGGTTATTCTATTGGGCGAATTAGATAATGACCCAATTTTAGGAACTTTTAGAACAACTGAATTGGCAATGGAACAAGGAGCACATAGGTTAGAACGTGGAACAACCTTTTTTAATGCGAATAAGAAATTGAAGAACAAAAATAATTGGACATTTAATTGGGAAATAGACACTATAAAAAATGTAGGTCACGACTACAAAAAAATGTCTGAAAATGCAATTGAGTGGATAAAAAACTAACCCTAACAAAGAACTGAGTTATAAGACAACCCTTTTCTTCATTAAATTTAGACACTATTTTTTGAAGCTCAAAAGTCAGTAATTTAACTTTCTATCCCGTTTGTATGTTTTACATCAATTTCTGAATTTTACAATTGCCCGGTGCCTAAGCTGTTACTAACAAATAAGAAAAACATTCTGCTCATTTATAATAGTAAGAAAATAGTAACTGGAATAGGTGTTAGTGAGCCGTTACAAAAAGAGTACACTAATTTAAAAGTACAAAACGACAGTCTAGTAACCTTTGTGAAAGGTGGTAATTTTTTATCCTCAAATGGTACCACAGCCAGTTAAATCGCAGCCTTAGAACAGTTAGAGATAATGACAGGTCAACCACATCGTGAATTTGTGGAGAGTTATTTCTATCACAGGAACCAATGTACTAAAACTATCAACCGTCGATCTTATAAAAGGTTTAATCACAGGTGTTTTCTTTCTTTTTCAATTTCTAAAAGTCTTTTTAAATCTCTTCAATAGGTATAACTTTATTTTTATTCTATTCTTTAGGTTACCTGCAGATTGTATCTTTGATTTTAAAGTCAGGGATAGCTTCATTACATTGGTTGAAGAAACTGGAGGTAATTTTTAACTTCTCAATAAACGGTAAACTGATTTTTAGACGGATGCTTTTCCCGCTTTCGCGAAAGCGGATACAGTACACAAAGTATCCATACATCAAACTAAGGAAACACTAGTATTATTTATGCTAGTTACCTTTTAAATAAATTAAAAAGGACCAATAATGGACTTAAAAGTAGGAGATAAAGTACAGTTAATAGTAGAGAAAGAAACGCCTCTAGGTTATACCGTTCTCATTGAGGAAGAACAAGAAGGTTTGCTTTACAGAAGTGAGGTTTATACAGAACTAGATGTAGAAGAAGAAGTAACTGGCTATATAAAGCATATAAGAGAAGATGGTCTCATAGATGTTTCTTTAAGGCCACAAGGTTTTCTTAATGTAATTGATAAAGACGTGGATAGAGTGATGAGTGAATTGAAGCAAAGTCCTAATGGCTATTTGTTGCTGACAGATAAAAGCCCAGCAGATCATATACGTTACCACTTAGAAATGAGTAAGAAAGCCTACAAAAGGGCGCTAGGTAAACTATATAAAGAAAAACTGATCACAATCACTGATGATAAGGTAGAGCTGATTAATAAAGAGGTAAAGGATAATTAGCATTCATTGAGATACTATTTTTTACATATTACTGATACTAGTGCTGTTCAGTTATTGATCGCGATAGTTTCAATTACTTTTAATAAAATAGAAATTTAATATACCACCAAGAAAACAGCCATTTCACAAATGAACATAAAAGAAGATCAACTATATAAAGATTTAAAAACTAAATACGATGCAATAGGTCAAGATGTCAACACACATTTAAGTGGTTTGTTACATGCAAAGCCTATTACGTACTGGGATTATATACAACCAGAGGCACTTCTTAATTTGCAAGTACAGCGTACTAATTTGCCAGATGAAATGGTGTTTATCATGTATCATCAAATCAACGAACTTTTGTTTAAAATGATACTTTGGGAAATCGAACAAATTGCAAATCATACAGATCTACAAACTGCATTTTTTGCAGAGCGATTAGATCGAATCAGTCGATATTTTGATATGCTTTCGTCCTCTTTTGAAATTATGGGAGACGGAATGGAAGTAGAGCAATACATGAAATTTAGAGATACACTAACACCAGCTAGTGGTTTCCAAAGTGCACAGTATAGAAAAATAGAATTTGCCTCTACAGAGTTGATCAACTTAATAGATATACGTTTTAGAGATACTATAGATCGTGATACGCCTTTTAGTCACGCATTTGATCATTTATACTGGCAGGCAGCAGGAAAAAATCATAAAACAGGAGAGAAGTCTACATTACTTGAATTGTTTGAAGATAAATATATGGAGGAATTCATAACCTTTATGAAAACATACAATACCAGTAATCTTTGGACTAAGTTTAAATCTTTGCCACAAGAAGATCAGAAAGATTTAAAATTACAAAATGCCATGAGGCATTATGATCACACTGTAAATGTACTTTGGGTAATGGCTCACTTCAAAGCGGCAGCAAAGTATTTGAATAGTGGTAATACAGAAGTAGGAGCAACCGGAGGAAGCGATTGGCAAAAATACATGCATCCTAGATATCAAAAGCGCATCTTCTTTCCAGATCTATGGACAGAAGAAGAACTTAAGAGTTGGGGAATTACTAATCTAGAAGGGCATGAAGTATTGTCTTAAACGTACTTAACAGTCTTCTCTAAAAAGAATGGTATTTTTAAACCTAACGCACCTTTTCACTTTCAATTAGAGCATCGATAAAATGTATGGCCCTAATAGAATGTATGATAACTAGCAAAGATTATAGATTCACATTCACGACAACCGGTTTACATTATAAAAATCAGTTGGATTTCTGGAACTCATCTTTTGTTTCATCAAAAGTGGTTATGCTTGATAAGAATAAAGAAAGATCAATAAACAATTAATAATGCTCTGGTGGATATTTTTAATTGTTAGTTTAGTTATAGGTTATCAAATTACCTTGCTACAAAGGGAGAAAATAGAAGCAAATCTTTTAAATGTCATGAAAAACAAACATCAAGAGATAAGTATAAAAAAGGCGGTTAAAAATGACTTTTCAAAAGTTATTGAATTGCTTAAAATTGCAGCTCAAGATTTAAAAGATCGCGGTATAAATCAATGGGATTATTGGTTAGATCCGCCAGAAGAGCGCTTAAAATGGGTGCAAGAAGGGTTTTTAAATGAAGAATTCTATTTTGTTACTTTTAATAAGCAGGTAATAGGAATGTATCGACTTTGTGAAGAAGACCTTTTGTACTGGGGTAAACAGAAAAAACCAGCGTACTACATTCATTCTTTTGTGGTTATCCCAGAATACAAAGGACTTCAAATAGGTAGTTATGTTATTGATCAAATAGAAAATCAAGCACGTGAAAATAATATTTCACTACTGCGACTAGATTGTAATGCGACTAATCCTGGTTTATGTCAGTATTACATCCATCAAGGTTTTGTTAAGATAGGAGAAAAGCAAATGAAACTTTCTTTGAATAATTTATATGAGAAAACTTTGCTTTAGGGTTGTATTCAAGAATAGATCAGAAAATCTTTGAGTCACATTTTTATTCTTGATCACAATAGTAATCTTCTAATAGATGCGTTTCACAATATTTCTTAGGTTGGATCATTTCTTTGATTTTGTTTTTTCCAGTTGTGAAAATTTGGATCAGGTTGAAAATGGATGTGTTTGAAGTGTTCATTAAGTATTGTTTTTAATTATACTACAAAGATGTGGCAATAGACCTATTGAATTCTCTTATATCATTCCTTTTTCATGTGATATTATTCCCTAAGATTAAGATGCGCTTTAAAATGTTTACTTTATGATAGATAGCTTAATATGTTTCCAACTAAGGTAACCACTTAACAAAAAAGCTCTTTATTATTACATAAAGAGCTTTTTGATACGATTCTAATTATAGAAACTACCTCGAGTTTCGATTTCGGTTGCGATTGCCGCCACTGCTTTTAGAAGAATTACCACCACTTTTAGGCTTATTGTTGTTTCTTCCTTGTGAACGGCCACGTCCACCGCCTTGTTTTTTAAGACTAGGTTCTGCCGCATCTTCCATCTTAAATTCAAAATCATGATCATCTACTGTAGGAATGGAAGTCTTGATCAGTTTTTCAATGTCTTTTAAGAATGGACGTTCTTCTAGCATACAAAAGGAAATGGCAAGACCACTTGCTCCGGCTCTACCGGTTCTTCCTATTCTGTGAACATAGGATTCTGGTACATTAGGTAAGTCATAGTTTACCACATAGCTCAACTCGTCAATGTCTATACCACGAGCCGCAATATCTGTTGCGATTAGGGCAGTTAATTCACCATCTTTAAATTGTTTTAAAGCTCTTTGCCTGGCAGCTTGAGATTTATTACCGTGAATAGCAGCACTTTTAATACCGGCTTTATCTAGGTCTTTTACGATCTTATTTGCTCCATGTTTAGTTCTAGAAAAAACAAGTGTCGAGTCATTAAGCTCCTTACTCAATAAATCGATTAAGAGTTTAGTCTTATTCTTTTTGTTGACATGGTAAATGCGCTGTTCTACTTTTTCTGCAGTTGTTTTTTCTGGTTCAATAGTTACTCTCGCTGGATTTCCTAAAATTTCATTAGAAAGTTTTACGATTGCACTAGGCATCGTTGCACTAAAAAACAACGATTGTCTTTTAGCAGGTAAAATCTTTAGTAATTTCTTGATGTCGTGGATGAAACCCATGTCCAGCATTTGATCTGCCTCATCCAGTACAAAATGCTCGATATCATTAAGAGATATAAAACGCTGGTTGATTAAATCCAATAATCTTCCAGGTGTTGCCACTAGTACGTCCACTCCTTGATGTAACTTGTATACTTGAGAAGTTTGTTTTACACCACCAAAGATGACCGTATTCTTAATATCAGTATATTTAGTGTAAGCAGTAAAATTTTCTCCTATTTGTATAGCAAGCTCTCTGGTAGGAGTAACTACTAATGTTTTAATGCGCCTTTTGCCTTTCGGCGGCTGGAGATTATATAAATCTTGAACGATGGGAATGGAAAATGCGGCAGTTTTACCGGTTCCAGTCTGTGCACAGCCTAGTAAATCTTTTCCTTCTAATAAAACTGGAATGGCTTGTGCTTGAATAGGTGTAGGACGTTCATATCCTTGGTCTTGCAAAGCTCGCAAGATGGGTTCAACTAACCCTAAATCTTTAAATGTCATGTATTGTATTAAGCTGCAAAGGTAAGCTATTGCAATGATTACAATTGTAAAGTAGGATTATCTTAACGATTGTTCTAAAAAAGGATATAAGATAGCTGTTTGTTACGCTTTCGCGAAAGCGGAATACCCATTGCTCCATGCTGTATAATTAGTTATTAAAATAGAAAAGGTTTTGTCCATCTTTGAGATAGAAAATTAAAATCTTCTAGTTTTTAAACATATAAATAAGTTCAAAACTGTTCAGAAATTTAATTGCGATTTTCTATAAAGACATTACCTTTACCGCTCATATTTTGTAGTTATGATTAACATCACTTTGCCAGACGGCAGTATTAAAGAAATGGAAAGCGGCACAACACCTATGGATGTCGCTATGAGTATATCACAAGGACTTGCTCGCAATGTCATAAGCGCTAGCTTTAATGGATCAAAAGTAGAGACTAAAACACCTCTAACAGAAGACGGTAGTTTAGTGCTTTTTACTTTTAGCAATCCAGAGGGAAAAGAAGCCTTCTGGCATTCTACCTCTCACATAATGGCACAAGCTATTGAAGAGTTATATCCTGGTGTAAGCCTTACGATAGGTCCAGCCATCGATAATGGTTTTTATTATGATATAGATTTCAAAGAACACTCTATATCAGAGGCAGATATTCCAAAGATAGAAGCTCGCATGCTAGAGATTGCTCGTGGTAAACATGAATTTACCATGCGCAGTGTTTCCAAAGCAGATGCTATTAAATTTTACCAGGATCAAAACAATCCTTTTAAAGTAGAATTGATAGAAAATTTAACGGATGGCGAGATTACTTTTTGTGATCACGATACTTTTACCGATTTATGTCGCGGTGGTCATATTCCTAATACAGGAATAATCAAGGCGGTGAAAATAATGAGTATTGCTGGTGCATACTGGCGTGGAGACGAGAACAATCCACAGTTAACACGTATGTACGGAACTTCTTTTCCTAAGCAGAAGGATTTAAAAGAATACTTGGAATTATTAGAAGAAGCTAAAAAGCGAGACCATAGAAAACTAGGTAAAGAATTACAGCTATTCACTTTTTCTCAACGTGTAGGTCAGGGATTGCCATTATGGCTGCCTAAAGGTGCAGCATTGCGTGAGCGTTTAGAGAATTTCTTAAAAGCAGCACAGAAAAAAGCTGGTTATGAAATGGTGGTAAGTCCACATATAGGTAGTAAAGAATTGTATGTGACCTCTGGTCATTATGAAAAATATGGAGCAGATTCTTTCCAGCCTATTAAGACGCCTAATGATGATGAAGAGTTCTTGTTAAAACCAATGAACTGTCCGCATCACTGCGAGATATATAAAAGCGCGCAATGGTCTTATAGAGATTTACCAAAGCGTTTTGCAGAATTTGGTACAGTTTATAGATATGAGCAAAGTGGCGAGTTACACGGTTTAACTCGTGTAAGAGGTTTCACTCAAGATGATGCACATATTTTCTGTATGCCAGAACAACTGGATAAGGAATTTAAAGCAGTAATAGATTTAGTGATGTATGTTTTTGGCTCTTTAGGCTTTGAAAACTTTACAGCACAAGTAAGCATACGTGATCCTAAGAAACCAGAAAAGTATATAGGAGATACCGCAAACTGGGAAATAGCAGAGAACGCTATTATCAGTGCTGCAAAAGATAAAGGTCTTAACTATGTGATTGAGGAAGGTGAAGCTGCCTTTTATGGTCCTAAATTAGACTTTATGGTAAAGGATGCTTTAGGAAGAAGCTGGCAATTAGGAACGATACAGGTAGATTACAATTTACCAGAACGTTTTGATTTATGGTATAAAGGAACTGACAACGAGTCGCATAGACCTGTCATGATTCACCGTGCGCCATTTGGATCTATGGAAAGATTTATTGCTATTTTATTAGAGCATACGGGTGGTAATTTCCCACTGTGGTTGATGCCAGAGCAGTGTACCATTCTGTCACTCAGTGAGAAATATGAAAATTATGCTAAAGAGGTAGCAAATTCCCTAGAAATTAACGAAATTCGCACAGCAGTCGATAACCGTGCTGAAACCATGGGTAAAAAAATCCGTGAGGCAGAAATGAATAAATTACCCTATATGCTTATCGTAGGTGAGCAGGAAGAAAAAGATGGTACGATTTCTGTAAGAAAACATGGTGGAGACGATCTAGGATCTATGACAGTAGCACAGTTTACTGAATTAGTAACTAAGGAAATCTCTGAAACTGTAAAAACATTTGAAGTTTAATTAAAATTATATAGTCATAGCAATACGTAGACGCAGAAGCCGTGGTCCGGCTCGAATTATCAAAGAAGACAAGCACGCAATCAATTTAAAAATACGTGCGAGACAAGTACGCCTAGTGGGCGATGGAGAACCTCGTATCATGGATACAAGAGATGCTCTTAAAGAAGCACAGGAAAAAGAACTTGACCTAGTTGAGATTTCTCCTAATGCAGATCCACCTGTGGCAAAAATCATGGACTATAAGAAATTTGTCTATGAGCAAAAGAAGCGTGAAAAAGTAATCAAACAAAATGCAAGTAAGGTTGTTATCAAAGAAATCAGATTTGGCCCGAACACAGATGATCATGATTATGAGTTCAAAAGAAAGCACGGTGAGAAGTTTCTTAAAGAAGGAGCAAAGTTAAAAGCTTACGTTTTCTTTAAAGGTCGTTCTATTATTTATAAAGATCAAGGGGAAATCTTATTATTAAGATTAGCACAAGATCTAGAAGAATTAGGTAAAGTAGAGCAAATGCCAAAAATGGAAGGTAAACGTATGAATATGTTTATCGCACCTAAGAAAAAATAATACTTTTTTATACAGATTTCACCTTTAAACGTGCGGTCATTACAAAGAAAAAATATACTTTTGCAGTCCTCCTATGAGGACTGTTTTTTTGTGTCTTATTTTGCGCTTTACAAAACCCATTTGATAGGTTTTAGAAAGTAACAAATAAAGTCTTTACGATAGTCTGAACGGAGGAATGCGAGAATTTAAAAAAGGAAATTATGCCTAAGATGAAAACAAAATCTAGTGCTAAGAAGCGTTTTAAGCTTACTGGTTCTGGAAAGATCAAAAGAAAACACGCTTTTAAAAGTCACATCCTGACTAAAAAGAGTAAGAAACGTAAGCTTGCTTTAACGCACTCTACATTAGTGCACAAAGCAGACGAGCCTAATATCAAGTTACAATTAAACCTTAAATAAGGAAAACTTGTAAGCCTTGATGGTTTATTAATTAAAAAAATAACCCAATAGTAGTGCACAATAAAAGAATCTAGAAATGGATCGCCTGCTGTTAAAAAATTAAAATTATGCCTAGATCAGTAAACGCAGTAGCTCGTAGAGCTCGCAGAAAAAAAGTCCTAAAGCAGGCAAAAGGTTACTTCGGACGTCGTAAAAACGTTTGGACAGTAGCAAAGAACGCAGTAGATAAAGCTATGGCTTATTCTTACCGCGACAGAAGAAACAAGAAAAGAACATTCCGTAGATTGTGGATCACGCGTATCAATGCTGGTGCTCGTATGCATGGAATGAGCTACTCTGTATTTATGGGAGCTGTAAAAAAGAACAATATCGAGTTAAATCGTAAAGTTCTTGCAGACCTTGCCATGAATCACCCAGAAGCTTTCACAGCTGTAGTTAATAAAGTAAAATAATTTAGGTTTAACAACCTCTCGCAAATAAAAAATCCTCATCAGTAATGATGGGGATTTTTTTGTATTCCATTTTTAAAGATATTTTAAGCCGTGTATTTTGTTCTGGCTATTCCATTACTTCCTTAAGAATAACAGATTATAGTAGTTTCAATTTCTACACCGATTTTATTTCTCTAGAGGAGTTATTTTTTTACATTAACAATGTAGAGAAATATCCATTCACATAATCAGCTGGTGCTTCTTAAGATCCATCTAATAGTATGACGGTATCTACATTTTTAAGAATAGCCTATGGTGTAAATAGCTTGTGGTGGTATTACCTAGTAGGAATGAACGTATCTTAACTTTTCTACTATATGTTAGATCAATAAATAGACTGTTGCGTGTATGGATGATGCATGGATGTTCCGCTTTCGCGAAAGCGGAATAGATAAAAATATATTTTGTGAACATCTAATTGATAGAATAAATACCACTGATGTTCAAGTTAACAAATTGCCCAGCGCTAAATTGGGAATTGATATTCCATTTAGGTGTGATTTGATAGGCTGCTCCTATATCACCTCTGAAAGAGTGTTTTGTGGCGCTAAGAGTAGTAAGCGCATCGTTAAAAATGTTTAAAAACAGGCTTTTTTCACCGGTCAGACTATAATCTACCCAACTGGTATTGTAATTTAAAGATGTAGAGAATGTCCATTTGTTTAAGTCCTTACTAACTACAAGGCCAGTATTAATGGAGTGAAAATCAATTAATGACCCATCTAAAATGGCTAATGGTGGATTACCGTTAGAAGGTGCAAGTTCTAAAGGTTCTTCAAAATCGATATTAAGATCGGTAAGGTTGTAATTACCGTATACCGCTATTTCTAATGTTCTATTTTCTTTAAATAAATATTGAGATATGTTATGCTTAAGTCCCAATCCATACACGGCATAACTGGATTTATCTATAACTAATTGAGGAACTAGCCTTAAAGTTAGTTCTGTTTCTTTCCATAATCCAATTTGTCCCTGGATGTACGGCATCGCAAACAAGTCACTTCTTATGCCTGAAAAAGCTTGAAATTCATAGGCCTCACCATCTATTTCAAAGTCAAAAAAGGTCAATCCTCTTCCTCCTAATGTGGTAGGAATGCTTGCTTGATCGCCATCTCTTATATCTACGTTACTAAAATCAGAATCTTTTACGGTAAAATTCTTTTTGCTATTTGGAAATGGTAAACCACTTATACCTATCGCAATGTTAGTTTTGAATAGATCAAGCGATTTTGCCGTATGAAACCAGCCAGCACCTGTTTGCATTACACTTGCCTCTGCAGCAGGTTCATTATAACCGTCGATAATAAATAGAATATCTGTGGCTACTTCGTTTAAGCCTAATTGAGATTGGGACTCTTGACTGCCTAATAAAATTAAAATAATGAAACTAAAGTTAAGGAATGTTTTCATAAGTTAGGTTGTGCTCAAATTTACAAATCTAAATAGGATGAAGGTAATTTAATACATCATTATTAATGCTATAGGTAATGGATCACTTATTAAACAGGTAGGATACTCCTGTCTCTATGGAAAAACTATTATGACCAGAATTAGGTTGGGCTAATTGCGCGTTTGAGGTATGTCTTAAACTAGCTCTAAAGTCCCATCTCAACTTTTGAAACTCATAAGAAGTTCCTATGCCTATCATATCAGAAAAAGTAAATCCTTTTCTAAGTCTTTCTGTACTTTCAGTGGATATTTGTGGTCCTACAGCACCTATGGCATATAAACTTAAGTTTTTATTGAACTGATAACGTATCTGAAGTCCTACATGTAAGGTGTATTCTTGGTAATCGTTTGGTTGTGTAAAGCGATCTCTTAGTTCTTCAAAGTTTTCAAACTCTTCTGGTCGGATATAAAAAAGATTAAGTAATTGATGAGTAGTTTGATAATATGTAGGTTGCGCTAATAATTCAAAACTCCAATTCCCGTTTGACTTTACTACATGAGTTAATTGGATATTAATGAATTTGTTATCATGTGAGTAATCTGGATCATTCCCTAAAAAACTTTCTTGAGAAGAGCTTCCTATATGAATACCAACGGTAGATATAAAGTGTTTTTTAGTAGACTCTTGTCCATAAATGACAGTAGTAAATAGCAATAAGACGGCTAAAAATAAAAATGATTTTTTATATAATGTGTTCTTATTTGTCAAGGGATAAAAGACTGGCATTTTCAAGAATATAATAAAAGTAGAAAGTGAAAGTAAGTAAAAATTATAACACAGTAGAAATACAAATTAATATACGTTGCCTTTGATTTTATCATCAAAAAGTTAGTAAGTTGCATTTTAAATTTAGAAAAAAAGAAGTCTAGTTTTCAAACATGGCAACAAGTAAGAACGATAAGAAACCATGGCCTACTAAAGAAGCTATGCAACAAATTTATGACCTTAAACTTTGGGGCGGAACTGGTATAGATTATTATTCTGGCGCAGGATCGCATGATCCTAAAATTATGGAACCTTATGTAAAAGAAGTTGCTTCATTTTTAAGATCTCTGGAAAAGCCGGTAGAAATTTGCGACCTAGGTTGCGGTGATTTTAATATAGGTAGCCAGTTATTACCATATGTGTCCAAATACATAGCTGTTGACATTGTTCCAGAACTTATAGAACGCAATAAAGAAAAGTATACAAAAGAAAACCTGACTTTTCAATGTTTAGATCTGGCTAAAGATACCTTACCATCAGGAAATGTGGCGATTTTAAGACAGGTTTTACAGCATTTATCTAACGCCGAAATCGCACAGATAGTTCCTAAATTAAAAGTTTATGATCATGTTATTCTCACAGAACATGTACCAAAAGGTATTTTTAAACCTAATATAGATATCATCTCTGGACAAGGAATACGCCTTAAAAAGAAAAGCGGTATTGATCTAAGTGCGGCACCATTTTATATGGACTTTACATCAAAAATAGATTTAATTTCTATAGAAACAGATGATTATAAAGGTGTTATCATTACTAGCATTTACTCCTGATTTTACTTACTATAAGATACTTTGTGTCGAAATCAATAATTCATATCGTAATGTAAAGGAAAAAGTAAAAAACTGGCACTAATAGCGGTTAGTAATAAACTGCTCAAAACAATGTTTTGCTATCGCAAAACCTGGTAGATCCTACGATGAAACCTACGTTTTAAAATTAGGGTAGGTTGTAGAGATTATATAAAAATTAAAAGCTCAAAAATCAAATTACTGACTTTTGAGCCTCAAAAAGTAGTGTCCAAATTTAATGAAGAAAAGGGTTGTTTTTTACCTCAGTTCTTTGTTATCTGCAGGTTTTATTTTCTCACTACTAATTTGTGAGTTGTTTTAGTATTCGGTGTTTCAATAGAAACAAAATATACACTACCATTAGTTAGTTTGGTAATGTCCTTTTCATAAAAATTACTCCCAATTGATAAATTAGTTAATATAACTTTGTCAATAATTTTACCGTTTAAATCGTGAATAATTAATTTTACATCTTCAACTTCATTCAAATTAAATACAACCTTCAATCTGCCATCATTTGGATTAGGATATATTTTTAAGTTTAAGTTATTTGTACTTGATTCATTTAAGTCATCAACAGATAAACTTGTAGGTTTCTTTATTAAAACCTTAAAAATTTGACTATTGGCAGAACTTTGTGTTCCATCATTAATGAAAAAGATATTAGGTTGTGTACTACTTATGCCTCCATAAATATAACCTATTAAAGTTTCTTGAGTTGTTAGATTATCTAATTTGAAAACTTCGTTATTAAAATGTGGGAATTCTAGATTAGGTATAAATTCTGCTCCAGCCCCTAAAAGTGTGGGCATCTCAATAGGTAATTTATATTCAGCCATATTTCCAGAACTAACTCTAGTCACTCTAGCAATAGTATTTACAAAAGGAACATTATCATCTTGAACTAAAATTCCTGAATTATCATAAAACTGAGCAATACCTCCAAAGAAAACAGTATGCATTTCATTATCTCGTTCGGAATATATTGGTAAAACAGGACAATGATAATGATTGTAATATTGTTGAAATGTATTATTTACAGTGTAATTATCACTATCAACAGTAACAGAATTTAAAAAAGGTAAATTTACTGTTTGTTGAAAAACACCTGAAAACATTGTTATCCCTTCATCTCCATTTGGTAAAATTTGTTGTTCTGCATTATAATCTCGGCGATGTAAATTATTACTATCAGTATGAGATGTTAGATGTGTTATTGTAATGGATGTGCCATTATCTGAAAGATTAAATTTTCTAATAGCATCTGTATATTCTTGTATAAATCCTGGTCCGTTATTTGGTCCCATAGGATTGTATCGTCCAATGAATTTTTGACCACCTAGTAAGTAATATGTATTATTTATTTTTTTTAATCTACCACCAGTAACTTGAAATTGTGTGTCTGTAATTTGTCTGAAAAAAGTAGATATTGTAGTGTTATTTATAATTCCATTTATAACATCAGATACTTTAATTGCAGTTAGTTTATCAAATGTTGTATGGTCGTTTTCAGTTGAGCTGAAACCATAACCACCAATACAATATATATAATCTCCTTCTTGATAAAATTCCATATTTGTAGAACTTAATTGTTCTTGAATTGAAGTAGGTAATGCAGTTAAAGGTACACTCCATTTTTGAAGTGAAATTGGGTCAATAACATGTAACTGATTATTGTGTCCAGCAACGTCAAAAGATGCCCAAGGTTGTCTTCTATGAAGTCCGTCAAGTCTTCCTCCAATTATAAGCCACTTTCCATTTGCTTGTCCAAACGCATAGGATTGAATACCACCTAAACCAGATATGTTAATAGGTTCAATACTAATCTCAAAAGGTGCTGTTTGAGAAAAAACAGTAGAAAAGGTTAGTATAAATAATGTTGATGAGATTAAGTTTTTAAAAAAAAGCATTTTATTGAATGTAAATTAGTTATCAAATTTAGAAGTATATTTTATTTTATAGTGTAACATTAGTTACCTATGTTCAATGCGAATTGTACATTTGATTTTAAGGTTGTTTTTCATCTTGTAGGTAAGGGTTTTGTATATGGCTCGTAGCTTGAAAATTAGCTATATCTATTCGGATTGAGCACAAGCCAGTCCCGATAGCTATTGGGATTTACTATGTATCTTTTTACTGGAAACCGTCATACTTCAACAAGCTCATCACGAACGTTTAAAAATTTGGTGGACTGGTAAAAGCAAAAAACTAGCCTTGATTGCTGTCTGTAATAAGCGCTTAAAACAAGCCTTTGCTATAGCAAAATCAGGACTCATTTACGATGATTCTTATAGAAGTACTTTAGTGATAAAATAAAGCAGATTATACTTGTTTTTTACCACAGTACTTTGTTGTAACCAGTTATTATTCTATTATCTTTTCTGTACTTGCTCCAAGCCAGTATTCAATGAATGAATCAAAACTGAAAATTAATACAATAAATAGAATAGTAATTCCAAAAGTGATTAATCTTTTTTTAATAGGAACACTAGTTTTTGATTGAAAGTTGGTAAGCTTAATGACTATCTCTTTTACTATTTCTTTATTGAAAAATAGAATTAAGAATAACATTAAAAGAACTATTATGGCATTGGCTAATGCTGGATATACATCAAGAAAAATAATATCGAATATAATTATGTTTACCATTATAGGTAATAATATCAATACTCCTGTCAATTTTGTTTTATTCCATAATAGAAACCAAGCTCCTAAAAGTTGAAAAACACCAACGAACAAAATATAAAAATATGAGTGTCCCATAAATGTCCAAGCCAATGAAAATCCACTAGCCTCTCCTAATGTTGTATTTGCAATTTCATCAGGTATTTTTCCTTTCATATAGAATTGACCACCTAACAATTTAGATATTGCATAAATATTAAGAATAATAAAAACGCATTGACGCAAGACAAGTTCCAATGTTACTTTGTAGTTTGATTTATTCATTAGTTCTTTATTTAATTAACTTAAGAATTTAAATACTGATGGATACCTTACAGATTTGCCATTATGGTATTTTAGGGTATTAGTTATTACAACTACAAAATTTAGAAAATACATTGCGCTGATAGTTATTAGCATTCCAGAAAAAGAAATGGTTGTTAGTTCAAGTTTTGAGGTAATAAAAAGACCAATAACTAATAAAAACAAAAGTAAGGTCCAAGATATTTGAAAATTTAAAATGGATTTTCCGACTTGGTCTATATCTTTTATCTTATCCTTTTTTGAAGTCCAAATAATTAATGGAATTAATATACCAAGTAATGGAAATGCTATAAACCCTAGTTGTGACAAGTTTAATAGTAATAAAGCTTTACTATCTTCAATAATTTGCCAATCTATTAATTCGTTAGGTGTAACATTTAAGGCACTAGATAATCTTTTAATAGAATCTCCAGTAGGTTGGGTTTCTCCATTTTCAATTCTTTGAACTGTCCGTAAACTTAATCCAGAATTTTCTGCCAAGAGTTCTTGTGACATTCCGTTTCGCTTTCTTAATTCTTTTACTCTTTTTGCTAAATCTTTGTTCTTCAATTGAGAGATGTTTAATTGTTGAAAGCAAAGCTAAATAAAAGCATTGGCATTGGTGTCGTCATCCATATGACATCTTTACGTCATCTGTGTTTTAATTGGTTACAACGTTGTTGTATATGGTTTGTTGCGTGTTTTAAGCAACTAATTTAGTAAATAATTACCGACAAAGAAAGTCCGCGAGGACTTTCGTAAGTAAGCAAAAAGCCAGCAATAAATTATATACGGCTTAAGTTTGAATCTTATTACATTTAGATATAAATAAGAAAGAACAAAAGAGAGGAATAAGGTTATTATATACGCAG
>NZ_CBFHNM010000016.1:0-23737 GCF_965657255.1 Nonlabens sp. | reverse complement strand
GAATATGAACAATGCAGGAGTTTCTCCAGCAGTTGCTGCACCTGGAAATGGTGGTGCTTTGCACATTTCAGGTAATCAAGATATAGTAATTACTAATTCTACAGTTTCAAATAATATAGCCGCACGCGAAGGTGGTGGATTATGGAATGGAACAGGTTTAATGACCTTAACACAAGTTATCATGGATGCTAACTTAGCAACAGGTAATGCTGCAAACCAAGGTGGTGCTGGAATCTTTAACAATGGTGGAGATATCACAGCAGATGGAATCACACTAACTAATAATTTAGCACAAGGAACATCAGCTTCTGGTGGTGCTGTGTTAAGTACAGTAGGTACTATATCTTTTACAAACTCAACATTTACAGGTAACTCGGCAAATCGTGCTGGTGGTGCCTTTGAAGTTATTGACGGAACTCTAAATATTACAGATTCTGATGTTTCTAATAATGATGTAAATGGTACAGCTGGTACTCCAGCACCAGGTAATGGTGGAGCAATTCATATCACAGGTGCAACTACTACCAACATTTCAGGTTCTACATTCAATAATAATGAAGCTGGACGTGAAGGTGGTGCTTTATGGAATCAAAATAATAGTATCATGACCGTAAATACATCTTCTTTAGATGGGAATAGTGCTTTTGGTACTGATGTTATCAATGATGGTGGTGGTGCAATTTTCTTAAATGGTGGAACAGTAAATATTACTGGCTCAACTATTTCAAATAATACAGCAACAGCAAGTGGTGGTGGAATAAGTAATTCCAATGGTATTCTTAATATAACTACTTCTACCATTTCAGGTAACACTGCTGGCGCAAATGGTGGTGGAGTTGTAAGTACTGGACCTGCAACCACTTTAAACGCGGTAACTGTGGCACAAAATAGTGCAACTATAGATGCTGGTGGAGTTGGTTTTGCATCTATGAATGGAGGTACTTTTACTCTTAAAAATACTATCGTTGCAGAAAATTCCTCTATGAATGGTGTACCTAACATCGGTGTTAGCACGGGATCTTTTACATCTCAAGGTTTTAACCTAATTGAAATAGATGATATAGTAGACTTTACGCCCATAGCAAGTGATATAGTAGGTACTACAGCAGCACCAGAATTTGCAGCTTTAGGACCACTACAAGATAATGGTGGGACAACCTTTACGCATGCTTTGATGAACGGAACACGAGCTTTTGATGCTGGTGATAGTGCAGATACATTTACTGACCAAATAGGACAAGCTGTTTTTGGAACTCGTGATATTGGAGCTTTTGAATCACAAGTAACATTAAGCAATGAAGAATTCCAAAACGAAGCTATAGCAAGTAAAATTTATCCTAACCCTGCAATAGGAGGAACAGTACAATTAGAACTTTCTCCATCATTTCAATCTGATGTTACTTATCAAATTATTGAAATGACTGGTAAAATAATATCAGTTAGAAAAGCATCTTCAAGAGTGCATACCATTAATGTAGAAAGTTTTTCATCAGGCGCTTACATCATTAAATTAGAGTCTAATGGAAAAGTAGAAAACCTTAGATTAATAGTAAACTAAAACTTTAGGTTTGTTGCCAGAAAATCTGTCTAGAGAAATTTAGGCAGGTTTTTTATGTCAATATTTTTGATGATCTCGCTTTCGCGAAAGCAGAATCTTCAAGATATTCAATAAAAAAAGCAGCTATTTCATAATTGGAATAGCTGCTTTTAAATATACTTCAATTACTCCTTTAGAAAACGACATCGCTTCTCATCGCCGCTATACGTTGCTGTAGACTAGGATGTGAGTAATGAAACCATACATATGCAGGATGAGGCGTTAAGTTGCTCAAACTAGTTTTAGAAAGTGTTTTTAAACCACTTATTAGGGGTTCTTTCTTATAAGTGTCTTTTGCATAATAATCAGCTTGATACTCAAATTTTCTAGATAATAAGCTCATTACTATACCGGTTAAAGTGGAAATAGGAGAGTAGAGCAACCCAAATGCTACAAGACCTATATGAAAAGAAGGAACTGCAACACCTAAAGCTTCAGAAAGTAAGCTACTGTCTACAAATAAAGAAAATAACCATAACGTAAAACCAGTCGTTAAAATACCTGCGATAAGATTGTAAATAATGTGCTTTCTTTTATAATGTCCTACTTCATGAGCCAGAACAGCAACAATTTCTTCTTCTGTTAACTGTTCGATCAATGTATCATATAAAGTGACACGCTTTTCACTACCAAAACCACTGAAATAAGCATTTGCTTTTGTGGAACGTTTGCTACCGTCTATTACAAATATTTTATCTAGTTGAAAACCTACTGTTGCAGCATACTCACTTATTTTATTTTTCAAATTACCTTCTTCAAGTGGTGCTTGTTTGTTAAAAAGAGGAACAAATAGTCTCGCATAAAACATATTCATAAAAAGGGAAATCACTGTAATTAAAATCCACACATACCACCAGAAATTATCTCCAGCCCAGTCATAACAAAGGATGATCAAAGATAAAATCCCACCACCTAAAATGGCTGTTAGAAAATATCCTTTAATTTTATCAAGAATAAAGGTTTTTACCGTTGTCTTATTAAAACCAAATTTTTCTTCAACAACAAAGGTCCCATAAATGGAAAATGGAAGGCCGATAACCTCACTAGCAAGCATGATGATTCCAAAAAATAACAAAGCAACAAGGATCTGATTTTCAACATAGGATCTTGCTATTTCATCTACTATAGCAAAACCTTCAAAATAGAGAAAAACTAAAATACCTATAAATGAAAATGTACTAGAGATCAAACCAAATTTAAAGTTGGTCTTTTTATATTCTTGTGATTTATCGTATTCTTCTGGATCATAGACATCTGCTAGTTCTTCAGGAATAGGTTTTGAATACCAAGTGTAATTGAGAAAACCTAAAACACGTTCTAGTAAAAAATCAAAAACAAGAATTGCTATGAAGATGTAAAATATAGTAGTTGCAGTCATGTAAAGTATAAAATAGATTTATTGAAAATTGCGCTGTCTCTTTGCTTCAAATATTAATATCGCAGCACTTACAGAAACATTCATAGAATCGATAGCACCAGACATCGGGATGATGATGTTTGCTGTAGCAGCATCTCTCATTTCTTGTGATAGCCCTGTAGCTTCTGTTCCTACAGCTATTGCACTAGATTTTTGATAATCGAGCAGGTCATAGCGATCGCTAGTTTGTAATGTCGCCGCATATAGGTTGATGTTTTTTTCTTTCAAAAAGGTAACAACTTCTGCCGTGCTCGCTACCGCTGTAGGAACTGTAAATACGCAACCTACACTAGATCTAATCACATTGGGATTGTATAAATCTGCGGTAGGATTAGCAATGATTACAGCATCTACTTTTGCAGCATCTGCAGTTCTTAATAAGGCGCCTAGGTTACCTGGTTTCTCGGTAGATTCGGCTATGAGAATTAATGGGTTTTCTGATAGTTTTAAGTCAGATACTAGTTGTGATTTTGCTTTCGCGAAAGCGAGACAACCTTCCGTTCCACTTCTATAAGCCAGCTTTTCATAAACCTCTTCTGTAACCGATATGATTTCTGGCTGTTGATCAATTTTAAGATGTGAATATACCTCTACAGAGTCAAATGCTGTTTTATTAAAAAGAATAGGTCCACAAATCAAGAGTTGCTCGATCACAAAATTACCTTGTGCCGCTAGAATAACCTCACGTTGCCCTTCTATGATAAAAAGCCCTTCTTTTTTACGAGCTTTACTTTTACGCTGTAGTTGCTCTACATGACGTATCAAGGCATTATTAGGACTAGAAATGTGTTTCATATTGCAAAAATAGGGTTTTAAACGCGACAGAATGTATCTTTGAAGTACAAACAAATATTATGAATTTTCACACTAGAAAATGGATCAAACCAGAAGATTTGAACCCTAATGGAACTCTTTTCGGAGGCAGACTGCTGGAATGGATTGATGAAGAAGCGGCGCTTTATGCAATTATCCAAATTGAAAACCAGAAAGTGGTGACTAAGTACATGAGTGAAATCAATTTCAAAGCTAGTGCAAAACCTGGCGACATTGTAGAAATAGGTCTAGAGGTGAATAAATTTGGTAAGTCTTCTATAGATTTAAGATGTGAAGTACGTAACAAAATGACGTACGAAACTATTATCACCATTGAGAACATTATTCTAGTCAATCTAGGTGAAGACGGAAAGCCTTTGGCACACGGTAAATCAGAGGTAGAATACCAAAGTGACCGTATGAAAAAGAAAGGTTTTGATACCGATTAAGAACCTGCTTTAAGCTCTTTCTCTAAATATTTTTCTTCCATCCAGAAGGTACCAAAAGGAACTACAGACATGGCAAGAACGATCAATAGCTTTTTAAAATCCCATTTTAGCATTTGGCCTACAACAATAGCAACAACTACATATGCTAGGAAAAGAAAACCATGAGCCATTCCCATAATTTTATTAGGCAATAATATACCACTTAAATATTTGAGTGGCATGGTTAGAAAAAGGATCAATAGAAAGGAGTAGCCTTCTACTATAGCGAGGTATTTGAAGAATTTAACCATCTTTATTTATTCTTTTATCTTGAAGTGACAAAGGTAATTCAGAATCGCGACCGTACAGTTTAATTTCTTGAATATCTGCTGGTAAATAATAACCTTCTTTCATCAATGCGCGCATCACATTTCCTATAACACGACCACGAGTAGTATTTGCGACACGGCCAAAGTCAAAGGTGTCTACCCAAAAGAAGACCTTTAAATTTACCGTACTGGTCGCAAGTTCATCTTCAATCACATAATTTACATGTTCTATGTCTGATACCACTTTAGGATCTTGTTCTAATGCTTTCATTATCGTTGCTTTTGCACCATTGATGTCGTCATCATAATCTACACCTACTATAAAATCCCAACGGAAAAAGCCGTCTTCTGTATAATTAGTTACCGGTAATGTAATCACATCACCATTAGGAATGTAAACATCTTTACCGTCAAAGGTTTTCAATTTAGTATATCTAAACTCGAGCGTTTTTACACGACCAAAGTTATCACCTATTTCTACGGTATCATTGACATTAAAAGGTCTATTAAAACTTAAAATCACGCCGGCTATAAAATTCTGACCTATATCTTTAAAAGCAAAACCAAGAACAACCGCACTTGCACCTGCAGTAGCTAGAATCCCAGCGCTTATATCACCTAATCCTGCAGCTCTTAAAGCCAGCATGATAAAAATAATGATAAGAATAAAACGTATTGCTTTTCCTAAAAAGCGGCTCATAAGTGGATCTTGAGTTCTCTTTTTAACTCTAGCGGTGGCAAATCTACCGATGACACCAGCAATTAAAATACCTAAAATTATTATCGCTAGACCTAATGCAAGTCTAGGAATAAAAGCAACAAATTCTTCATAGTAAGAAATGGTAGTATCTGCTATTTTTTCTGAAAAACTTTGTTGTTCTGCGGTCGATTGAAAAAGCATTAGAATGTTTTACGTAAATATAGATTTTAGGAAAAATCTTTTTGTTAAGTATGGTTTAAATTCTTTGTAATCCTTTTACCTGGATTATTTTTGTGATATGAATGAGAATCAACCCAATATTACAATTATAGGCGCTGGAGTAAGCGGTCTTGTTGCCGCAGTAACACTTCAAAATGCTGGATATAAATCAACTATTTACGATGCACACGCTTTTGTTGGTGGTCGTGTAACCAGTGATGTAGCAAATGGATTGATCATGGATCATGGTTTTCAAGTCCTATTAGACGCTTATCCAGCATTAGAAGAATTTCTAGATATAGAAGCTTTGAAATTGTGCAAATTTGTTCCAGGATCTATGATTTTTAAAGATAGAAAAATACATCGCTTAGGTGATCCTAGAAGAGATTCTAGCTTTTTATGGAGTACGATAATTGCCGGTGTTGGTTCTTTAAAAGATAAATGGTTGGTGTTCTCGCTTTCGCGAAAGCTAAAACTAAAATCACTTCAGGACATATTCTCATCTCCAGAAACAACTACTAAGACCTATCTAGAAAATTACGGATTCTCTACAAAGATGATCTCAAGTTTCTTCATGCCTTTTTATGCAGGTATATTTTTAGAAACAGAATTAGCCACCAGCAGTCGCATGTTTGAATTTGTTTTCAAAATGTTTACCGAAGGAAACGCCACCATACCTGCGGTTGGAATTAAAGCGATACCAGAACAACTAGCTGCTCAATTACCTGCTGATTCATTAAAGCTAAAACAAAAAGTTAATAGTGTAGTAGGAAATGAAGTTACTTTAGAAAATGGTGATACTGTAAAGTCAGATTTTACCATCATTGCGACGCCAGCAGGCGATCTTGTACCTAATCTACCTAAAGAAAATATGCTGTGGCATCAAGTAACTGTCTTATATTTTGAGACCGATCATACTGGTTTTGATGAAGCTATTATTGGTCTTATTGCAAATGAAGATGTATTGATCAATAACTTTCACTTTCTACAAGACGTTTTTGATAATCATAGAAATGTAGTAAGTGTTTCTGTGATAAAAAAACACACTTTAAACGATCAAAAACTAACCGAGCGTGTCATTAAAGAATTAAGAGAAGAAACAGATATAGTGGCTACAGATTTGATTAAACTGTACCATATCAATAAAGCTTTACCACAGTTAGAAAGTATCAACTATTCCATGACCGCGTCAGAAACGCAACTGACAGAAAACGTTTTTCTAGCTGGTGATCACTTAAGTAATGGTTCTTTAAATGCAGCCATGTTAAACGGTAAAGCAGCAGCACAGGCTGTGATCAGTAAGATAGAAAGTGGTGTGTTGCTTTAGATGGAGATAACAGGTCCTTGTTAAACCTTTTGATTTTTTTTAAACCATCCATAGATAATAATCATCTATTTGATAAGTATTATTAATGGTTTGTTTTAAATAATTAAGAATTATTTATAGGTTCTAGAGTTATCTTTATATCAGAGATAACATTATGAAAAAATTACTGATAGTATTCGTTTTATGCATAAGCTATGTGGCTGCTGCACAAGAAATTCAAAGAGAAAAAGTAAACGGTAAAATTATTGTAGAAGGAAGCGATCTACAAGGCATCACTATTTACAACACTACTTCAAAAGTAGGAACATCAACTAATGAAAAAGGAGAGTTTCAAATCAAAGTCGCTTTAAATGATCTAATAGAGATTAGAGCCATAGAATACCAAAACTTTGATGTGAAAGTGATTCCGTTTATTATAAAATCTAAGAAAATGGTTATTTTCTTGATTGAAGAGGTCAATAAACTGGATGCAGTAATTGTCAAGACCAAAAAGCTATCTGGTAATATAAATACCGATATAAAAATGGCAAAATCTTTTCAACTGAAGTCTAATGCACTTTATTTCGGGGTTAAAAATAAAGAAGTAGATTTTGCAGGTAATAACAAGCAACAAATAGAAGATATTGCAACCGTTTCTAATGCAAAGTCCATGGTAACAGGTTTAAATGTTATTAATGTAGTAGATCAACTATTAATACCTTTGTTTAGGTCTGAAGTAAAAGATAAGAAAGCTGCAGGAATACCAGAGGTTCCTGTACGATCGATAAAGTATTATTTGGGGTCTAATCTATTAGTAGACAACTTTGATATTCCAGAACATCGAGTAGAAGAATTTATAAGATATGTAGAAGACGATTCTTTTGATTTTGATCTATTGAACTATGGTAATGAAATAGAATTCTTACAGCTGCTCAGTAAAAAAAGCAAGTCGTTTTTAAACAAAGAATAAAACGTGTAGCACAAGATAGATATACATTGAATATATAACCTCAAGGATTTAAAATTAGGAGTCCTTGAGGTTTTTTATTTCGCTTTCGCGAAAGATAGAAATCACTAACTACCAATTGATTTTTATCCTATACAGTATTCAACACAAAAGGGATAACCGCAACTAAAACATGCGTTTATCCCGTTAGTTTATACAGGATAAAGAGTATATTTGAGTGGATTTGACAAGTTGTGTACAATATGCAGACATACCCAAAATGAAGTACTTTTTTGCCACATTATTACATATCGAATTGTTAGACTTTGAAAAGGAATGTCTTGAAATAATACCTGGACTTAAATTGACCGACGACTCTAGTAAATTAAACGGCTTTTTAAATCCAGATATAGAAGCATTAATCGGCGGAATAGAATATAATCATATTAAAAATAGCGAAGCAATTCTGTTTTTTGAATACGAAGATGAAGATATTGAGGAACACTTTTCTGAATTTACAAATCTTGAATTACTTGGTTTAATACTGTATTGGATTGATGATTTTCTAAAAAAAAAAATAGTTGGATTTTAAAGGATAATGCTGTTGTCTGCGATAACGCCTATTTGATAGATGAGCCGAAAAAAGAAAACGCAGAATGTTCAAGCCAAAGATTGAACTATATTCATAGCCTTTCAGAAGGAGGAATAGATAAGATAAAATTTTCCATAAATGAAATCAAACAGGTTATGGAAATTCACGAAAAAATTGAAAGCTATTTAGCAGACAATAAATCAATGTCCATTACTTTTTCAATGGTAAAAAATTATAGTCGTATTGGACGATTTTCATTTTTTGTGAAATATGCACGGGAATCAAGAAATTTAGGACATAAAATTTTAAATTATTGTTCTGCTCTTGAAACATTATTTTCCACAGATAACACGGAGATATCGCATAAAATAGGAGAGAGAATTGCTTATTTTTTATCTAAAGAATTTACAAAATTAGATACCTATAAAATTATAAAAAAGGCATATACTGTAAGAAGTAAATTAACACACGGAGCAAATATTGACAATAAATTGATTGAAGAGTTACCCGATATATCAAAAGAAATTGACACTATTTTGAGAACAATTATGAATAAAATAATTACGGATGAAAAATTGATTTCTGTATTTGAATCTAACAATCAACTTTTGAATAATTACTTTAACGAATTACTGTTTGCGGAATAATACTGCACACAACAAAGTACTGTGGTAAAAAACAAGTAAAATCTACTTTATTTTATCACTAAAGCACTTCTATAAGAATCATCGTAAATGAGTCCTGATTTTGCTATGGCAAAGGCTTGTTTTAAGAGCTTATTACAGACAGTAATCAAGGCTAGTTTTTTACTTTTTCCTTTGTTGACGATGCGCTCATAGTGTTGTCGAAGTCTTAAGCTTCACCGTATATAGTAACCTTAATTCTCTCTTTTGTTCTTTCTGATTTATGCTATTAAGTTAATATTTTAATATAAATCAAACTCAAGAAGAACTAAGAAACAAGTGTGTTGCACTTATGGGGCGAGCTCAGCAAACATCAACCCTAAAAAAAACTAATTAAGCAAGTAGTTACTTATTTAATGTTAATTGGTAAATGTTTCTTGTTGAAAAATCACTTGTAAATGTTCCGCTTTCGCGAAAGCGAGATTGCAAAAATCACAAAATTTTAAAGTGTATAATTAAAACCAATGGTAAGTTGTCTCGGACGAAGTGAGAATTGTGATTGATTGATAAAGTTTGCGTTACTACTAGAAGTAGTGAAAAAATCTTCATTAAAAATGTTAATTAAGGAAGCTCTTAAAAATAGCTTTTTAGAAGGTTTATAATAGAAAGAAGTGTTAAATAAGGTATTGCGGTTAACATTCTGATCATTTGAAAAAGTAGAAATGACAGATTCTGTTCCTAGATTCCATCTGGTTTTTGAAGATAAGTAAAAATCTACTTCTACTTTATGTTTAATAAAAGTATTAGATGTTTCAAAATCATTTATTTGAGATAAACCATAATTTATAATCCCTTGATAAGATATTCCATACCAAGTATTATTATCGAGTGTTAATTCTAAATTCCCAGAGTGAGATCGATTAATATTTTCTTGTGGTATGTCATTGAAAAATTGTTCTGATTTGAAATTTCGGTAGCTGTAGCTTAAGTCTGTTTTTATTATTCTAAAAAATGATTTGGTAAAACTGAGTCTATTGCTCCATCCTTCTAGTATATTAGGCTGTTTAACGGCATCTGTTGTAATGAGTCCATTGTCATCAATTGAACTAGAAATAGTAAAATCTGATTTGTTTTTAAACCACCTAAAATTATTAGATATGATTACTCCTTTTAAAATACTCTTGTAAGTTAAAAAATGATTCAAAGCATCTTCTCTCCTAACATTTACTGCATTTGGATTTCTAGATAAGCTTGTAAAGTCTCTTAATTGTAGACCTGTAAATAGTTGATTAAAAGTTGAGGTATTTCTTGTCCTGTTATATCCTAAAGAACTGTTCCAATTTTGATTGAATTTATAAGATGCATTTACACTCGGCTCAAAGAAAAAATAGTTATTTGAATTGCTATTTAATTCACTAGTTCTATTTTTTTGATTTAAATTAATAAAGGTGACTTGTGGATTTAACCTAAAAGTAAAACGTTTCCACTGCCACGAACTAGAAAGAGAGCTTACCGTTTGAAAGGAGTTTAACGTATAATCTGCAGAAAACGGAAAAACAGGAATACTAGAATTGGCGCTATTATTTTGAGTCAAACTGCTTAAAAGACTTTCACTGCTCCAGTTGATAGTTTGTTTTAATTCTAATTTTGTTTTTTTAATATCAAAATTATAAGAAGAAAATGCTCCTATATTAAGTCTATTAATGTCATTGAGTTGTTTTGTAAAATCTGGTGTAAAACTGGGATTGAAGACAGACTCAAACTGTGCGGGAAGTACTTTTAATTCTTCTTTCTGTTCTTCATAGCTTATTAACAATCCACTATTTAAAATTTTATCACTGATCGAGGTTTTAAGTTCTAAAGAATTTGAGAAAGAAATTTTATCTGAGAGATAACTTGCATCTATGGCTTCTTGATTTTGCAGTAAAGAGGAATTTCCGTCAGAGTTCACCGCATTAAACATGGTTTTATTTTTTAAATAAAAATCATCTCTATTAATCTCTGCAACTACGCCAGCATCGTACTTACGTTCTAGCAACTGGTTTTTTATGTTTCTATTTACAATGGTGCTATCGTTATCAAAATAGTAGGCACTATTATCATTGCGTTCTATCTGATTAAAATTATAATTATGGTTGATACCGGTTTTAAATATGACATCGTTTTTAGTTTTATAAAGAGCGTCATTAGTTATGGCATAGGACTCGTTATCTAACCAGTATTTGTTAGAAATAACGGTTCCATTCATATCTGGTTCATTGATAATATTTATCTCTGGCAGTTTTAATGCCGCTAGATTTCTATTGCCGCTAGTTAGACTGCGACCGTTATCTTTAAGAGATTTACCTATGTTGTTGATTTTAAAACTTGCGATATCTTGAAGTTTTTCTTTTAAATATATAGGCGTGATTTCTGCATTTCCAGTTAGTAATGGAACTCCTAAATCTCCTTTGGAACTGCCGAAAACAAGACTGTGATCTTCTTTTATTTTGAGATTAAAAGCCACATTATCAGATTCTGTTTTTCCTATATCGATGCGTGCGTGATTGTGTTTTTGCATGATATCAATATCTTCTACGGCGCTGGCAGGAATACCTCTGGTAGCAATGTTATATTTACCTTCAAGAAGGTCAACACCATTGATGTATAAATGGCTTATAGGTCTTTCTTTATATCTTATTTGTCCATCATCACTTATAGTAACGCCCGGAATGCGATCGATTACTTCTTCAATACTATAGTCTTTTTCTTTTTTAAGTCCAGCCACATTATAGGTAATGGTATCTCCTTTTATTTCTATTTTCTTTTTGGCATGAAGTATAATGTCGTCCAGTTTATTCACAGCAACTTTGAGAACTACATCTACATTTTGTGAGCTTGCATTTTTTTGAATTTTCAAAGTTTCATACTGCATATGGCGATAGGTCAACCATATAGAATCCAGATTTGTATTGTTTTTTACAATTAATACATAGCTTCCGTTTTCTTTTGAAGTAGAATAAGCTAGAATTTGTTCTTCGTTTTGTGAATTAGATGCGATGATACTTACAAAGGGAATGGTGTTGTTCAAAGAGTCTTTTACGACTCCTTTTATTTGGACGTTTTGTGAGAAACAAAAAACTGGCATTCCCAATAGAAACACCAGTTTGCAATATTTTAATTTGGTTATTATTTTAGGTTGTAGCAGTATAAACCAACTTAAGAACATAAATTTAAAATTGGTTAAAAAGCAAACTATAATTTAATTAATTCAATAAAATTTAAGTTAGAGATTTTAGAATTATCTCTGAAACGCACCTCATTGCCATCAGCATCTACTTGTTTAAATTCGATATCTCCAGATCTAGCACTATTTCTAAATTTAGCTTTTTCCCTTAACGTAAGGCTATTGTATTTATATTTTAGAAAATTAAATTTTAAATGATCGATCTCAATTATTTTATCTTTCTCAACCTGATACAGTTTTTCAAGAGGCTTTTTCTCTTTACTTACATATCCATAAAGTTCAAAATCATAATCTTTAGTAGCATCATTCATTTTAACAATCAATCCAGGCAATCCTTTGAATTTATATGGCCCAAAAGGTATCGGTATGTCAAGTGCGTACCACGCTGTCCATGACCTACCTCCATAAGTTACAGTGGCTTTTTTACAATTGTAACCTAACATCTCTTTGGTTTCTGGTGTTAATTGCCATTCTAAATTTAAAATTTCCTTGTATCGATATTCATTCGCACCTAATACTTCACTGTAATAGATCGTGTCATTTGATATTTTTACGGTATTGTTGTTAAACGTAAAATACTTATTCCTATCATTACTTGTTTCTAACCCTTTAATTTTTAGACTATCCAAGCACATAATGTTGTACGATTGATAAATCGCTTTGTTATTGCGCACCAATAATCTTGTGTATTCCTTTCTTGGACTTTCCCAGTCGTTGTAGTATTTTCCTGAAAAAACATACGTAATGCTGTGCATCTTCTCATTAAAATCTTGTGCATTTAATTGATTTGTAAGAAAAAAAATAAGTGATAAGAATAAATATTTCATAAGTTTAAAGTGCTATTGGATCTAAATAAGTGTCTCTGTTTACTTGACCACATCGAGCTTCTAGTGTAACTCTAATGTCTGCTTCTTCTTCTATAGTAGGTGCAGAAAATGTTACGTATGGGAAGAACATAGATGGTGTTGCAACAGTTCAACAAGTTCCAGTTGAATTACAAGAGGTCGAAATAAGAGTCGAGTTATCTGGACATTCTTCTTCAATTGTCGTAAAGCTTAAGCAAAAGACGGCAGTTAAAATAAAAAGTACTTTTTTCATAATCAAAGTATTAAGGTTAATAATACGTCAATTCTAAAAAAAAAAACTTAAGAAGCAAATATTTTCTTAATTAATGTTAATTGATAATTTTTTGTTGTTAAAAAAAAGCTGGTTAATATTCCGCTTTCGCGAAAGCGAGAACCTCACAAACCCTATCTTTATCCATTAGAAAAAGAAGACCAGTGCAAGAACATATTTCCCAACTTAACGACGCTCAAAGAGAACCTGTTTTACAAAAAGAAGGACCGATGATCATCATTGCTGGCGCAGGTTCTGGAAAGACTCGTGTGCTTACCATACGCATCGCTTATTTGATGCAGCAAGGCATCGATCCGTTCAATATTCTGTCGCTTACGTTTACCAATAAAGCGGCAAAAGAGATGAAAAAACGTATTGGTGAGATAGTAGGTGCCAGTGAAGCAAAAAACCTATGGATGGGAACTTTTCACTCGGTTTTTGCCCGTTTATTACGTGTTGAGGCAGACAAGTTGGGTTATCCATCTAATTTTACGATCTACGATTCTCAAGATTCACAACGTCTTACCAGTGCCATCATTAAAGAAATGGGACTGGATAAAGATGTGTATAAATACAAACAGATTTTCTCTAGAATATCTTCTTTAAAAAATAGTTTGATCACCGTGCGTGCCTATTACAATGATGCCGATTTACAAGAGGCAGATGCGATGGCGCGACGACCTCGTTTTGGCGAGATTTATAAAGAATACGTAGAGCGTTGTTTCAAAGCAGGAGCGATGGATTTTGATGATTTATTGTTAAAAACTAACGAGCTCATCAACCGTTTTCCAGACGTGCTGGCAAAATATCAAAATAGATTTCAATACATACTCGTAGATGAGTATCAGGATACCAATCACTCGCAATATTTGATCGTTAAAGCGCTGTCAGATAAGTTTCAGAATATTTGTGTGGTAGGAGATGACGCACAGTCAATTTATGCTTTCCGTGGTGCAAATATCAATAACATTCTCAATTTTCAGCGCGATTATGATAATGTAAAAGCCTATCGATTAGAGCAAAATTACCGTTCAACAAAAAATATTGTAGAAGCAGCAAACTCTATTATTGAGCATAATAAAACTAAACTTGATAAAGTAGTATGGACGTCTAATCAAGATGGACCTAAGATAATCGTGCATCGCCTGATGAGCGATTCTGAAGAAGGTCGCTATGTTGCCAGTTCTATTTTTGAGAATAAAATGCAACACCAACTGGACAATGGTAAATTTGCTATTCTTTATAGAACAAATGCACAATCTCGTTCTATGGAAGACGCGCTGCGCAAGCGCGATATTCCCTACCGTATTTATGGAGGACTTAGTTTCTACCAGCGTAAAGAGGTAAAAGATGTGCTTTCTTATTTACGATTGATTGTCAATTCTAAAGATGAAGAAGCTCTTAAACGTGTTATCAATTATCCAGCTAGAGGAATAGGTTCTACAACCATGGATAGACTTATTGTAGCTGCAAAACAATACGACCGAACACTTTTTGAAGTGATCGAAAATATCGATCGATTAGATATAGCGATTAATAGTGGTACTAAAACAAAGTTGAAGAATTTTGCTACCATGATCAGGAGTTTTCAGGCTTTAGACGAGACTCAAAATGTGTTTGAATTAACAGAACATGTCTTGAAGAAAAGTGCTTTAATTACAGAGCTTAAAAAGGACGGGACGCAAGAAGGAATTTCTCGTATTGAGAATATTGAGGAATTATTAAACGGTATGCGTGATTTTGTCGAGGGACAAAAAGAAGTTGCCGATGCGCGTGGTGCACTTTCAGAATTTCTAGAAGATGTTGCCCTTGCAACAGATCTAGATAATGATACCGGCGATGATGATCGTGTTTCTTTAATGACCATTCACTTATCAAAAGGACTTGAATTTCCATACCTATATATTGTGGGAATGGAAGAAGACCTTTTCCCTAGTGGTATGTCCATGAATACTCGTGAAGATCTTGAAGAAGAACGTCGCCTTTTCTACGTGGCATTAACTCGTGCAGAGCATCAAGCTTATTTAACGTATACATTAAGCCGTTACCGCTGGGGAAAACTGGTTGATGCAGAACCTAGCCGTTTCATAACAGAAATTGACGATCAATATCTAGAATACACGACGCCTCCAGATACATATCGTTACAAACCTTTAATGGATAACGATTTATGGGACGAGCCAGATAAATCTAAATTACGCCAGACCAAACCTAAGAATGGAACGCCACCTAGTGTAAGCCAACCTAATGAGGAACAAATTAGAAAATTGCGCAAGATGCGTCCAGTAAATAGCGCCGCTTCTAAATCTAGTGCGCCAGCTGGTTTTGATGGCGATTTACAAAAGGGAATGATTGTAGAGCATGCTCGTTTCGGTCGTGGGATTGTAGAAAACCTAGAAGGAGTAGGCGGCGAGAAAAAAGCCGAAATCAATTTTCAAGTAGGCGGATTAAAGAAATTGTTACTGCGTTTTGCAAAGTTAGAGGTAGTGGAATAGTAGAACACTTCTTTTTGCGATATTCGTAATTTAACGGCTAAATATTCAATTTTTGTCATATATAGCATCGTAATAATTTTAATTCCTTAAAAATGAAAACTTTGTTGTAAATTTCTTTTAATATATTATTAAAAACGCTCACTTTTATGCGCTTATACTGATTTATGAATAACGCATACATTAAAGGGACTGGTTCTTATGCACCGGCAAACGTAGTAAAAAATGACTTTTTTGAATCTGTAGGATCTAACGATGCCTGGATACAGAAAAACTTAGGAATAAAAGAAAGAAGAATCTCTACAGGAGAAACCACAAGCGATCTTGCCGCAATGGCAGGTAAAGAAGCCATAAAAAATGCAGGGCTTACATCTCAAGATATTGATTTAATAATTCTAGCAACTGCCACACCAGATAAATTAGCTCCTTCTTGTGCCTGTTTTGTACAAGAGAAACTAGAGGCTTTTAATGCTGTTGCTTTCGACATATCAGCTGTTTGTTCTGGAGCTTTATTTGCTACAACAACGGCAGTCCAATTCATTAAATCAGGAATGTATAAAAACGTTCTAGTAATAGGAGCAGATACCTTTTCAAATATTACAGACTGGAATAGAAGAGATGCTGTGTTTTTTGGTGATGGAGCAGGAGCTATGGTAATTTCACACACTACAGAAGATAAAGGTTTTGTAGATTTTTCATTACATACTGATGGCCGTGGAAAAGATTGCTGGAATATCCCAGCTGGCGGATCTCAAACTCCTACAACTGAAGAAACGCTTCAAAAAGGCTTACAATATTTCCAAATGGATGGTCCAGCTGTCTTTCAAACCGCTGTAAAAGTAGTGCCACAGTCTATTGAGGAATTACTTGAGAAAAATAATACCAAAATAGAAGCTATAGATTACCTCATACCTCATCAACCTAGCATAAGGATTTTAGAAGAAGTAGCTCAGCGTATTTCCCTGCCTTGGGAAAAAGTAATGACTAACATGGATAGGTATGCAAATACTTCTGGCGGTACTATTCCAATAATGCTCGATGAGACAGTTAAGAAAGGATTGCTTAAAGATGGCGATATGGTTTTATTTGCAGCCGTAGGTGCAGGATGGACTTGGGGAACAGCTCTTTACAAATGGTAATTTTCACCTCTTATTAATTAATTCAAACATATTTATTATGATGCTTGCTCATAAAACTTTTTTAATCACCGGTATTGCAGACGAGCATTCCTTAGCCATGTATACTGCAAAGGAAATTGTCAAAAATGGTGGTAAAGTCGTTTGCACCGGATTAGGTGTAAGCCCTTATCATCAAAACTTGTCAGATAAAGCAAAAGCTTTCCTAAATAAGAACTTTGAGGATTTTAAAACCTCAGTAAAAGAATCGTTGGGCGATGCTTTAGTTGCGATACTAGATGTTTCTATAGATGAAAATATTGAGTCATTTGCAAAAGAGTTATCAGATAAAAATATCAAACTAGACGGCTTTTTACACGCTATCGCGATGGATAAAACCATCCGTAAAAAGGAAGTGAAACCTCTAATCGATGTCACTTTAAATGAATTTTGCGACACTATGAATGTAAGTGCATATTCTCTAATTAGAATTACTCACCATCTTTTGAATCACAAGGTTTTACAGGATGGCGCTTCAATTTGTTCTTTGAGTTATATAGCTGCAGCAAAAGTAACTTTTCACCCATATAGAAATATAAGCATTGCAAAAGCAGCTTTAGAACGTATCACCGTAGAACTGGCAGACGAATTAGGACGCAAGAATGGAATTAGGGTAAACGCAATTCGTTTTTCACCTTATATGGGAAGCAAGGCTGGTAATGCTACCTTAAAAGAAGAAGACGTGAATACGTCAAATAAAATGAGTCCTTTAGGTAATGCCGTGCCACAAGACCTCGCCTTTGAAATCAATCACTTATTTAGGCCAGAAAGCCGTATTACTGGTGAGATAAGGCATGTAGATGGTGGTTATCATATTACAGGATAAATATTTCAGGTTATTTTATTTGTAGGTTTCTGGACTTAAGGGGAGAAGAAGCTTCTTTTTAGTTCCGCTTTCGAGAAAGCGGAATATTAAAACTACTTTTACACTATAATTTTAACCAACTACACATGAATAATATAGAATACCCAATTAAGTTTTCTTTCAAAGTAACTACACTTAGTAATGACTTTACTGCAAAAAATGCCTCAGGTCAAACCATTGCTTATGTGAAGCAAAAAATGTTTAAGCTCAAAGAAGCAATAACGGTTTATAGTGACGAGAGTAAAACAAGAATTCTTTATACTATTGCCGCAAATCAATGGCTGGATTTTAGCGCTGCCTATTCTATCAAGGATGCCAATGAAAAAGAGATAGGAAAAATTGCTCGTAAAGGATGGCGCAGCATGTGGAAAGCAGAGTATGATATTGTTAACCAAAATAATGAACCTCAATACAAAGTTCAAGAGGCAAATGCATGGGTAAGAGTAGGAGACTCTTTACTTGGTGAAATACCAGTTTTAGGTTTCTTTACAGGTTATTTATTTAATCCTACTTACAATGTCACAAATAGAAACGGTGAGATCGTAGTGAAGTTAAAAAAGAAACCTTCATTGTTAGGGAAGGAATTTGAGCTAGAAAAAACCGCAAACATCGATGAAGATGACAAAGAACTTGTGATGCTAGGTCTTATGATGATGATATTGCTAGAACGACGTAGAGGTTAAAAACTACTTTTAATTAAACTAAAAACGAAGGTCAGTTTAACTGATTTTCGTTTTTTTGCTTTTACTAATACAGGTTAAGCTATGGTTGATCTTATTTGGGATTTAAAACCAGTTTCATTTACCTTTGAAAGCACATCAATAAAACAGCTAGATTGCCACTTAATTTTCTTTCTACTCCTATAGATTACCTCGGCGGCGTTGGGCCAGAAAGAGCCAAGTTATTGCGCAATGAATTGCATATTCACACCTATGGAGATTTAGCAAATCTTTTCCCTAATCGATATATAGATAAAACCAAATATTATAAAATCAATGAACTGGTACCAGATAGTGCGCAAGTTCAGATTTTAGGTAAGATCGTTAACATAAAAACTGCTGGTTCTGGAAAAGCAACACGATTAGTGGCCACATTTGCAGACGAGACTGGGAGAATGGAGCTCGTTTGGTTCCGCAGTCAGAAGCATTTTAGAGACAGTTTAAAGATCAATGAACCTTATGTGATTTTTGGTAAAGTCCAGCGTTACGGTTCTCAGTATAATATGGCGCATCCAGATCTGGAATTACTTGCAGATCACAAATCGCGTAAGCAAAGTGCCATGACACCAGTTTATCCCAGTACTGAAATGCTGGCAAAACGTAAAATTACCAATACGTATATCGTAAAGTGTATGCGTAAACTATTTAGTGAGATTCACGGTTCCTTTATAGAAACTCTTCCTGATGATATGCGAGAGCATTACAAATTAGTTGGGAAGAATGAAGCAATGGTGAATATTCACTTTCCATCATCACCAGAATTTTTAAGAGCTTCTATCTATAGGTTAAAATTTGAAGAATTGTTCTTTATACAAATGGAATTGTTACTTCAAAATAGAATCAAAAAAACAAAAATTAAAGGTTATGTTTTTGATCAAGTAGGAGATAAGTTTACAGATTTCTACAACAATCATTTGCCTTTTGAATTGACTGGCGCACAAAAACGTGTGGTAAAAGAAATCCGTGCTGACATGGGAACTGGCGCACATATGAATCGATTGCTTCAAGGAGATGTAGGCTCAGGAAAAACCATTGTGGCGGTTCTTACAGCTTTACTTGCATTAGATAACGGTTTTCAAGCCTGTATTATGGCACCTACTGAGATACTTGCACAACAACATTATACTGGTGTTTCTGAATTGTTAGATAAGACAGGAATTACAGTTTCATTGCTTACAGGCTCTGTCAAAACAAAAGATAGAAAAGTCATTCATGAAGGTCTAGAAGATGGATCCCTTAATATTCTAATAGGAACTCATGCGCTTATTGAGGATAAAGTAAAGTTTAAAAACTTAGGAGTAGCCATTGTAGACGAGCAGCATCGTTTTGGAGTAGCGCAACGTGCAAAACTGTGGAAGAAAAACGATTTACCACCGCATGTGTTGGTTATGACCGCAACACCTATTCCTAGAACACTAGCTATGAGTTTATATGGCGATCTCGATATATCGGTAATTGATGAACTGCCGCCAGGTCGTAAAGAGATCAAAACCGTACATCGTTATGATAAAAATAGATTGGCGGTTTTTGGATTTATAAGAGATGAAATTGCTCTAGGTCGACAGATTTATATCGTATATCCCTTAATTGAAGAGTCTGAAAAGTTAGACTATAAAGACCTACAAGATGGTTATGAAAGTATCGTTAGAGAATTTCCTTTACCTAAATACAATGTGAGCATTGTTCATGGACGTATGAAACCAGCCGATAAGGACTATGAAATGAATCGTTTTGTAAAAGGTGAGACACAAATCATGGTTGCAACAACGGTTATAGAAGTAGGCGTTAATGTTCCTAATGCCAGTGTTATGATTATTGAAAGTGCCGAGCGTTTTGGTCTTTCTCAATTGCATCAGTTGCGTGGTAGAGTAGGACGTGGTGCAGACCAGAGTTATTGCATTCTTATGACTGGTCATAAATTAAGTAGCGATTCAAAAACAAGATTAAAAACCATGGTAGATACCACAGATGGTTTTCAAATTGCTGAGGTAGATCTTAAATTACGTGGTCCAGGAGATATAATGGGAACGCGACAAAGTGGTGTGATGGACTTGCGCCTGGCAGACATCGTGAAGGATAATCAGATTTTGGCACTTGCCAGAGAAGCGGCACAGAAATTACTCGCTAAGGATATCAAAATTGAGTTGCCAGAACATGTAGGTGTAAAACGTGTGATGACTTTTTTGCAGAATAAAAAAGGTCTTTGGAAGTATATCAGTTAAGTTTAAACTTAAATCAAAATCTAAACGCCGATAAGAATTGCTTTGTTGCAAAAGACCTCGACATGCTCAGTCTGACTCGTTACTAAATAGAATTTTAATTAAAGATGTTTTTAATTCCGCTTTCGCGAAAGCGAGACTAAAACAAACATTTTGTTTCATTAAATTTTAAATAATTCAAAGAGACTTAAACATTAACGTTAAATATCTCTTTAATGATTGCTAGAGTAGGGCGTGAGTTGTATTTTGGATATAAGGAAGAAAATTATGGATTATAATACAATAAAAACGCTGGGCGATCTTAAAGCCGCTGGTTGGAAATCAAAATCGATTAAAGAAGAACTGCGAGATAATCTCATTCATAATATAAAACATGATATCAACTCTTTTACTGGGATTCACGGTTATGAAAATACGGTAATTCCTGAATTAGAAAGAGCGATTTTATCACGTCACAATATCAATTTATTAGGATTGCGAGGACAGGCAAAAACGCGTCTTGCTAGATTGATGACAGGATTACTGGATGAATACATTCCTTTTGTGACCGATAGCGAGATCCATGATGATCCACTGGCACCACTGTCCAGAACAGCAAAAGAATTGATTGCAAATCACGGTGATGATACACCTATTTCTTGGTTACATAGAGATGATCGTTTTTATGAAAAACTAGCCACGCCAGATGTTACTGTAGCCGATTTAATAGGAGATATTGATCCTATTAAAGCAGCCAACTTAAAATTAAGTTATGCTGACGATCGCGTGATCCATTATGGAATGATACCACGCGCAAATCGCTGTATTTTTGTGATTAATGAATTGCCAGATTTACAAGCGCGTATACAGGTGGCGCTTTTTAATATCCTACAAGAAGGAGATATTCAAATACGTGGTTTTAAATTACGTTTATCCTTAGATATGCAATTTGTCTTTACAGCAAATCCAGAAGATTATACCAATCGTGGTAGTATCGTAACACCTCTTAAGGATAGAATAGGTTCTCAAATTTTAACGCATTATCCTGAGAATATCGCTATTGCAAAAACGATTACTCAACAAGAAGCAAAGAACGATTCTAGAACTGAAGAAGCAGTTTACGTACCAGAACTAGCAAAGGATTTACTGGAACAAATAAGCTTTTGTGCAAGAGATAGTGAATATGTAGATGAAAAAAGTGGTGTAAGCGCTCGTATGAGCATTACTGCTTTTGAAAATTTATTAAGTACCGCAGAACGTCGTTGCTTAATGAATGGCGACGAGAAAACGAGCATTCGTTTTTCTGATTTTACAGGAATCATTCCAGCAATTACGGGAAAAGTAGAGTTGGTTTATGAAGGCGAGCAAGAAGGAGCCGCTTTTGTAGCAAACGAATTAATAGGTGCTGCGACCAAAACTTTGTTCCCGCAGTACTTCCCAGAGATCAAGAAACTAGTAAAAGGAGATGAAGAAACGCCTTATGACAAGTTAATTGAATGGTTCTTCAATAATGAAGGATTAGAATTACTAGACGAATTAAATGACAAGGATTATCAAGCATTGATAGATCAAATAGAACCTTTAGAAGACCTAGTACAAAAGTACCAGCCAGAGACCACTAAAGAAGATCGCAATTTTATAAAAGAATTTATTCTATGGTCATTAGTAGAATTTGATAAATTGAGTAAAAAGAGATTTACTGAAGGTTATCAGTTCAACGATTTGTATAGCGATTTTATAAGAGGAATTTAACCTAAGATTTCAATCTCAAATATTAAAGCTATTGTAGATTGAAAAATCGGTTTAGAACAGGCAACTATCCTCAAGATAGTTGCCTGTTTTTATTTGGCACATTTTTTTGCTTACTTAGTTTATAGTATTTTTCAGTTTTAATTTAATAATTAGAGATGATTGCTCGCGTCTCTTTTTTTACTCTTCCTATTTATGTCTTTTTCTCGTGTTGCTAGATTTCTGTCCCTATTAATAATGACAGCTTTTTCATTGATAAGTTGTAAAGAAACCGAGAAAGCACAGGTTGACATGGAGTTGTTTGAGGCAGAAGACCTAGCTATGAGTATTGAGAAGAGTTTCAACACCTATTCTACAGACAGTTTAACAGATTTATTTAGTCCAGCATTGTTTGCTAGAAGATTAGGTGATGACTTTATGCGCAGGCCTAGAATGGAAAGACAGTATTTGTACAGCATATTTAATAATCTATACAAACAAAATATCGAGGCGTATATAGAAGAATCAAAACTATTAAAACACGAGTTTTCTTTATTTGATGTTCATAAGAACAATGAAGTTTACCGTCTCAATTATCAAGTCTCTGAAAAAGAAACCGGAATTCTAATTAATTATATGGTATTCTATGTTAGAAAAGATAGAGAAGGAAATTTGAAATTAGTGAATATGTATAGTGTTAGTAAAGGTTTTAGTCTAGCACAAACGATAAAAGAATTTATTGAGATAGCAGAAACAGATAGCCGTATAGATATGAAAGCCCAAGAAGCAGTTAGTTATAGAGAAAAGGCTTTTAATCAATTATCATTGGGCAATCATCAAAAGGCCTATGATTTAATGTCACAAATTGATTCTAAATTTTTACAGACTTCCAATTTTGCCTATTATAAAGTGTTGTTGTCTTCAAACGTATCTGATAGTCTTTATAGAAGCGAGTTAGAATGGATACGTGCTCTAACTTCAAACGAGTCCAGCAAGCAGTTTTATGATTGTATGATTAATTACATAGATGACAAAAGCGATGAAAATTTTTTAGACTGTCAGGAAAAGCTTCAAGAAATCTTAATGACCTATTAATATTTGAAGATGCAGATACATGGTTAAATATACAATTCTGTTTTTATAAAGAAGTTTGTAATCAAATAGCTCCAGGCGAAAACATAACCATCACCAGCTTTATAAACAAAACTAGAACCACTATTTCACAAAGTCTTAGATCAGAAGGGAGAG
>NZ_CBFHNM010000015.1:0-43959 GCF_965657255.1 Nonlabens sp. | reverse complement strand
AACCATCTAAACTAAAACCAAAACTAAACCTTCAATAAATCAAATGAAAAAATACTACCAGCAGCAGATGTACTTAGTACCTCTATTTTTGAATTATGAAGTTCGACTATTTTTTTTACTATAGCTAATCCCAATCCTGCTCCATTTTTATTATAGTCTTCTGTAGAGTGTTTAAATCGTTCAAATATTGTTTTCTGAGCCTCTGGGGAAATACCTGTGCCAGAATCATTGACACTAACTCTGCAAAAATGCTTTGTTTCTTCTAACCCCAGTATTATACTGCCAGAATCAGGAGTGAATTTTAATGCGTTATCAATTAGGTTCTGTAGTGCTCTTTCAATCAAGCTGATATCTGCATATACCAAAATATTCTTGTTTTCAAAGACATCTAGTGATAATGAAATGTTTTTATTTCTTGCTAATAACTGGTACTTAGAAACCAAATCTAAACAAAGGTCTGTAATAGAGAACTGTTCCATAATAGGCTCAATCTGTTTTGCTTCTAACTTACTGTATTCAAAAAGTTGTTCTACTAGCTTTGTAAGTTTATCGCTGTTAGAACTAATAACATTTAAATACCTTTCTATTTCTTCTTTACTTAACGACTCATTTTTTTCTTGTAAGGTCTCTGCATATCCTTTTAAAATAGCTAATGGTGTTCTTAAGTCATGTGATACGTTTGCTATCAATTGTCTTCTTAATACATCAACGTTTTTGATCTCCTCAAGATTATTATTAATTGTATTTGCCATCTCATTAAAGGTATTTGCAAAAACCGAAATATCTGTTTCTTCTGGATTCTCAATTCTAGCATTAAGGTCACCTTCCTTAAATCTTCTCGCAACTTCCGTTATCTTTCTCAAGTTCTTTGTCAAGAACCAGATCGAACCTAACCCTATAAGAATAGTAAAGATCGTAGTTAAACCAATAGCACCTAATCCAAAACTCTTTATATACTTATTAAATATATTAGCACTGGCAGTTTGATAGGCTTCTCCAGATAATATTATATATATGTAGCCGTTTTTAATTTCATTATTAAAAAAAGCTGCTGAAAAGATTTTTCTTTCTTCCGGATCCCTAGGATCGTCACCTAAACAAAAACCTTTTCCACCGGTTGACAATAAATCCTTTATAGGTTTCAAATCTACGTATTTCGAGGGTTCTTCAGAGTCATGTCTTAAAACAACAGAATATAGTACTTCACCATCTTCTCCTAACATATAAACCTCAATACTTCTGTTAACAGCCATCATATCGTGCATTAAATCTCCAAAAACTGTTTTATTTACACTACCGTCCTCCAGAAAAGGTGGTGTTTCATCAGAAAATTTCTCATCAATCAGATGTTGAGCAAGTGGTGCATTAATTTCCTGTTGAGTAGCGAGATGATGCTGATTTGAGTAATAATTGGTAATTAAAATGTAGCAAATAGCCATACCTACTATTAAAATACTAAGTGCTAACCACAATTTGAAGACCAACTTTGGTGTTAAGGTCGTTTCTTTTTTCATCTCAAATCTCTTCGTTAAACCTATAACCTATTCCCCATGTTGTTAATACATAAATAGGATGAGACATATCTGGTTCTATTTTAGCTCTCAATCTATTTACGTGTGAATTTACCGTGTGCTCATATCCAGAGAAATTATAGCCCCAAATAATATCCAACAATTCAGATCTACTATAGCTTCTGCCTGGATGATTAGCTAGTAAAACCAAAAGTTCAAATTCCTTAGGTGATAACTCTACCTTGTGGCCATTTAATGTCACACGACGCATTTCAATATTTAGTTTAAGCTCTCCAAAATCTAATTCAGCTTTCTCTGAAGTGGTGGATGCTGTCTTTTCACTTCTTCGCATCACCGCTTTTGCTCTTGCTTTCAGTTCTCTTATAGAAAAGGGTTTAGTAATATAATCATCTGCCCCTAATTCTAGACCGACAACTTTATCAATCTCTTCACTCTTTGCAGTGACCATTATTAAAGGTGTATTTTTAACCTTTCTCAATTCTCTACAAACTTCAACCCCATTCATTATAGGAATAGAAAGATCTAATAATATAAGGTCGTAATCGTTTGCTAATGCTTTATCAAGTGCAGAGCGCCCATCATGTAAACATTCTACAGTGGCGTTCAAGTCCTTCATGTTTATTTTCAGTAGATCAGCGATTTCTAAATCATCTTCTACTATAAGTATGCGATTTTCCATAATTCAAATCAATAAAAAGCGTATCACAAAACCCTCACGATATATTTTGAAAAGTTGATCTTACTGTTATAAGCCTGGGATAAGGTAAGAGTTAGTTTGTACAGTAAATTTAAAGCAATTAACATGAAAACTTACTTATCAATTGCAGCCCTATCGTTAGTACTCATAACAGGATGTTCTAACGACGACGATGCAGCAAACACCAGTCAAACAAGAAATCTTACTCTCAATCTTAATGGTCTAGAAAATTTAGGCACCAGATTTGCTTATGAAGGTTGGGTAATGGTCGACGGTTCACCAGTAACAACTGGAGTATTTACAGTAAATAATTCTGGCGATTTAAGTCAATCCTCTTTTCCTGTAGCTACCGAAACACTCGACAACGCTACCGCTTTTATCTTAACTATTGAACCTAGCCCAGACAATGATCCAGCTCCAGCAGATTCTAAATACCTAGCAGGTGAATTTAATGCTGACATTGCAACTATCTCAACTAATTTTGGGCCTGCACCAGGCGATTTCACAAACGCAAGCGGATCTTTTTTCCTGAGAACTCCTACTGATGAGACCGGAGTTAATAATGGTAACGATACTTATGGCGTATGGTTTGGTCTTCCTGGTATGCCACCTGTGGCAGACACTAACTTACCTACTTTACCTGCCGGATGGATTTATGAAGGTTGGGTAATAGGAGATGCAGGTCCCATTTCTACTGGTACATTTTTAGATTTTAATGGTAGAGACAGTTCTAATGGATTTTCTGGAACAGAGAACAATGCAGGACCACCAGTACCAGGAGAAGATTTTTTTCGCAATTTACCAGTTGGCGAGTCGTTACCATTTGATGTAACTGGTCGCAATGTTGTAATAACTGTAGAACCAGTGCCAGATAATTCTCCAGCGCCATTTACACTAAAACCATTGGCTAAAATTGCAACTGGAGATACCGCTCCTAATGAACAGTCATTTAATAATAACGTGACTGCAAGTTTTCCTACAGGAACAGTAAGTAGATAAAACATTTTGGTTGGTTAGTTGGAAAGCGCTCTGTGTTTAAAGGTCATGGAGCGTTTTCTTTTTACGTATTACTTATTCTCGAGGAACCTATCCTATTATATATATGTATGTTTATTCCGCTTTCGCGAAAGCGGAACAATAAAAATCCTGGTAAGAATTTATAAACTATATGTCAGATAATTGCTCATCTCTTTTCTTAGATTTATAAGGATGTTTCAAATAGGCTTTTGCAAAAGCATAACCTTGAGCATAATTCATTCTAAAATACTCTACAGCAATATGAGCTAGCAAAGCGCTTAAAGATAACATTGCAAATAGTGGAAACAGAGAAATGTTGACATATTTAGAAACATACCAGCTAGCTATAGAACCGAATATCATACTAACCGCACCTACAAAAGCACTAGCGCTACCAGCACGTTTTGTAAAAGGATTTAATGCTAGCGCGGTGACATTAGGGTTTTGAAAACCTATACAAGTCATCATAAAAAACAGTGTAGGATAAACGACCCAAAATACAGGAGTAAAATTCCAAACATAAATAAATCCGAATCCAGTGATCAAGACCAATAATAAACTGACTACATAAGTGATTTGGAAAGTAGTAAAACGTGTCAATGCTAAACGATTGAACTGGCTACCGGCAATCAATCCTGCAGCATTACTACCAAAAATGTAGGCAAAGTTCTCCTGACTCATTTCAAAAAAATCTAGAAAGATAAAAGGTGCAGCGGCCACATATCCTAGTAATAGACCTATCACAAAGCCTCTTGCTGTAGAAAAAACGAAGAAATCACGCTGCTTATAAATACCTATATATTCTCGCAAAACCGGTAATGGGTGCAAACTCGTTGCTCGATTGGGTTTAGAACTTTCTGGTAATATAAAAATTACATTAAACAACATTAATGCTGCAAAACCAGCTAATCCAAAGAAGATCATTTCCCAGTGGTAATGCTGGATAACAAAACCACCTATAGTAGGCGCTATAATAGGAGCAATTCCCATGATCAACATTAATGTAGAAAGTACATCAGCCACTTTATCTTCATCAAACAAATCTCTAACTATTGCTTTACTTGCCACCATTCCTGCGCAAGCACCTAACGAAGTAAAAAACCTCAAGGTTGCGAGAGAAGTTACATCCCAGGCATAAGCACTCATAATGCTAGTTAATATATATAAGACCAGTCCAAAAATAAGCGGCTTTCTTCTACCGTATCGATCCATTAAAGGTCCATAAGCGAGTTGACCAAGACCTATACCTATAAAATAAGTGGTTAATGTTAGACCTATGGCACTGGTATCTACTTTAAAATCTCCAGCAATTTGTTTAAAAGCAGGCAAGTAAGCATCAATTGAAAATGGCCCAACGGCAATTAAAGTACCTAAAACAAGTATAATACTTGTTTTACGACCTTTACTCATTTTATTTTTTTCTACCAGCTTCACTTTCATTTTGCAAAATTACGTTTTCGACTAATCTTTGTTTAGATTATTCACAAAGCTTTACCATTTCATAACGCTCTAGAATTTGTATTTTTAACGAACAAAAAATATCCATGAAAAATACCTTTTTAATAGTGTGTTTATTGATTGCAGCAACCAGTTGTAAAAACGATTCAAAACCTGATGCTCCTACAAAGGTTGAAGAGATTTCAACCCCACAACAACTTGCACAAACTGCCGGAATTAATAATTGGAACGATGTAGAAGAGATCAAATTTACTTTTAACGTAGATAAAAATGGAACTACTGTTATGAGTAGAAAGTGGAAATGGAATCCTAATACTGATGCTGTACAGTTAATCGCTCGAGAAGATACTGTCAACTATAATCGTAAAGCTGCACTTGACAGTATTCAAATCAGTACAGATCGTGGATTTATCAATGATGTGTATTGGTTACTACCAGAATATAAATTGATATGGGATCAAGGAACTAGCATTACTGAAGAGAAATCTCAAATTGCTCCTATTTCTAAAGAAACCCTAGATAAAGTGACTATATTATATACGGGCGATGGTGGTTATACTCCTGGCGATGCGTACGATTTGTATTATGACAAAGACCATAAAGTTAGAGAATGGGCCTACCGCCGTCAAAATGATACAGCAATAGGAATGGCTACTACATTTGAGGATTTTAAAACCCTTAAAGGTTTGACCTTTGCTACGACTCATAAAACAGCAGATGGATCCACTAACATTAATTTTACCGATATAGAAATTACTAAAAAGAAGTAATGAATTTTAAGACCGACCATAATTTTGCATTAGAATTAGATAAGAGTGATTCTTTATCTCGCTTTCGCGAAAGCTTCCATATTCCAAAACACACCGATGGGACAGACTCCATCTATTTATGTGGTAATTCCTTAGGCTTACAACCACGACAGACCAAAACCTTCTTGAATCAAGAACTAGATGATTGGGCACGATTAGGTGTGGAAGGTCATTTTCATGCAGCACATCCCTGGATGCCGTATCATGAGTTTCTCGCAGATACAACAGCAAAAATAGTTGGCGCAAAGCCTCATGAAGTGGTCATCATGAACACGTTGACTACTAATCTTCATTTAATGATGGTTAGTTTTTACCAACCTAAAGGCAAGCGCACTAAAATCATCATCGAGGCAGACGCTTTTCCTAGCGATCGATATGCTGTAGCATCACAAGTAAATTTTCATGGTCACGACGATAAAGAAAATGTTATCGAGTGGTCACCACGACCTGGAGAGCATACTCCAAGACTGGAAGATCTTGAAAACCTACTTATAGAACAAGGAGATGAAATCGCACTAATTATGGTAGGTGCCGTTAATTATTATACCGGTCAGTTTTTTGACTTAAAGAAAATTACAGAACTAGGACATGCTGCAGGAGCAATGGTAGGTTTTGACTGCGCACACGGCGCAGGAAATGTAGATTTACAATTGCATGATTCTGGAGCAGACTTTGCCGTATGGTGTACCTATAAGTATATGAATTCTGGACCTGGTAGTTTAGGTGGTTGTTTTGTTCATGAAAGACATGCAAACAATCCTGAGCTACCAAGATTCACAGGTTGGTGGGGACACAATAAAGACACACGCTTTAAAATGCGTGACGATTTTGAACCCATGCACGGTGCCGAAGGCTGGCAACTATCTAATCCACCTATATTAAGTATGGTGGCGATAAGAGCAAGTTTAGACTTATTTGCACAAGCAGGTTTTGATAATCTGAGAAAGAAGTCCATCCAGCTTACTAACTATTTAGAATACCTTTTAAAAAACCTAGAAGGCGACCGCATTTCTATTATCACACCTATTAACGCTAAAGATCGTGGTTGTCAATTATCCCTAGCCGTTAAAAATGCAGACAAATCTTTATTTGAAGCCATCACTGCAAAAGGCGTGATTGCCGACTGGCGTGAGCCAGATGTAATACGTATTGCTCCAGTACCGCTTTATAATAATTATGAAGATTGCTGGAGATTTGTGGATGTGTTGAAGAGTGAAATGTAGTTGAGGAATGAGGAATGAGGAAAATGTCAGTTCGAGCGCAGGTTCCAGTCCTCAAAACTTATGAAGAATCTAAATCAATAAAAGCTGACTTCAGTCGGCGTAATAAAAGAACGCCAAAGGCAATGGAGCCATTTCATGGCGGCAGACTTCAGTCTGACAGCAATAAAGAAAATATTTTAGTCTAAGTACTTTGTACTAGATACTAAATACTAAGAAAATGAAAACAAACAATAAAAAAACCAAAATCCTTATCACTGGCGCTGGACTTTGTGGTTCATTACTCGGACTGCGACTGGCACAAAAAGGATATCAAGTAGATATATTAGAAAGACGTCCAGATATGCGTAAGGCAATTGTAGATGGTGGACGTTCTATTAATCTGGCATTATCTGATCGCGGACTTGCAGCCTTAAAACTGGTAGGACTAGAAGAAAAAGTACGAGAGTTGTGTATTCCTATGAACGGTCGTTTGATTCACGATGTAGAAGGAAACACCTTTGCTTCTAACTACAGTGGTCGTGATGGAGAATATATCAATTCCATCTCTAGAGAAGAATTGAATAAGCTTTTACTCGATGAGGCCGATAAATACGAAGATGTTCAAATAGACTTTGATGATGCAGTGACTGCCGTAGATTTAAAAAACGCCTCAGTTACTTATCACGATTCTGAAACTGATACAGAAAAAGAATGGAAAGCAGATATCATTTTAGGAACCGATGGTGCAGGATCTGTGGTGCGCAAAGCAATGATGAAACAGCGAGACTTTTTGTTCTCGCATAGTATGAACTGGTTACCGCACGGTTATAAAGAGTTGAACATTCCACCTACAGAAGCTGGAAAATGGCGTATTGAGAAAAACTTCTTGCACATATGGCCACGTGGTGGTTTTATGTTGATTGCGTTACCTAATCTCGATGGTAGTTTCACGCTTACTTTGTTCATGCAGTACGATGGTGATGGACCAGCTTTCAATAAGATTAAAACAGACGACGAAATCACAGAATTCTTCACTACTTACTTTAAAGATGTAATGGAACACATACCAGATTTGATCGATCAGTACCATACTAATCCTACTCCACCGCTAGGCACGGTACGTTGTTCTCCATGGACGGCTTACGGCACCAGTCTGATAATGGGTGACGCTGCTCACGCCATTGTACCGTTTTATGGTCAAGGAATGAATGCCAGTTTTGAAGACGTTGTAGTTTTTGATCAGATGATTGATAAAAATCAAACTTGGGCTGATGCCTTCACCGCATTCTCCTCAGCAAGAAAACCAGATGCTGATGCAATCGCAAATTTGGCTTTGGACAACTTTGTAGAAATGAGAGATAGCGTTGCCAACCCAAACTTCCAGTTGAAACGACAGATTGAAATGCGACTAGAGTCCGCTTTCGCGAAAGCGGAATACCAATCTAAATACTCTTTAGTAACTTTCCCAGAAGAAGGAATAAGCTATGAGACAGCCATGCTACGTGGACGAGCGCAAGACAAAGCGATCTTATGGCTGCTAGAAAACGACAAAATTAAAATAGAAGACGATTTAAACGATTTATTAAAAGCGATCCAGCAAAAAACCGAAGAGGTGTTGTGGTTGCGTGGATAAATTAAAGAATCGAGATAGAAAAGACCCCAAAGGTTTGCGAAACCTTTGGGGTCTTTTCATTAAATTTACCAAGATGGAAAAATACGACCTTCTAGAACCAGAGCAACACTATCACATTTACAATCAGGGAAATGATAGTATTAACTTGTTTAAAAACGAAGGTAACTACCTGTTTTTCTTACAGCGTTTTGAAAAGTATATAACTCCGGTGGCTCACATTTATGCTTATGCCTTGATGCCAAATCACTTTCATTTCTTAGTTCAAATAAAGACTGATTCAAATGAGAAAACAGCATCTCAAGCTTTTGCTAATTTATTCAACAGTTATGCTAAGGCTTTTAATAAACAGCAAAATAGAAGTGGTAGCCTTTTCAGAAGAAAATTTAGAAGAAAGAAAATTGGAAGTCAGCGGTATTTAGAAAATACATTAATTTACATTCACAATAATCTAGTAAAACATGGTTATTCAAATAGTGCGATAGAATATCCATGGACATCCTATCATAATTATTTGACAATAGAAGAAACCTTTATTAATAAATATGCTGTTGAATGGTTTAAAGGGATTAAAAAATTTAAAATAGGGCACGAATAATTCAATACACTCCAAAGGTTTTGAAAACCTGTGGGGTATGATCGAGATAATATTAAACAACAACAACATGGCAGTATTAAAAGATAAAGCAAAACCTAGAGGAAAGTATCCACATATCAAACGAGTAGGCGATTTCTTATTTGTATCAGGAACGAGTAGTCGCAGAAAAGACAACACCTTTGCAGGTGTTGAAGTGGATGAGATGGGAACGACTAACCTGGACATCAAAGCACAGACAGCTGCAGTACTTGAGAACATAGATGCGATTCTTCAAACGGAAGGTGCTTCTATTAAAGATGTAGTAGATGTCACAACGTTTTTAGTAAACATGAATGATTTTGGCGGTTATAATGAAACCTACGGTGAGTTCTTTGATTATGAAGGACCTACTAGAACTACTGTTGCCGTGCATCAATTACCACATCCACATTTATTGATTGAGATTAAGGCGATGGCATATAAACCAATGTAATGTTCCGTATTAAATTGGTAAATTCAATTTTATGAACCGACGTAAATTCATCATCAAAAGTACACAGGCTGGTGTTGCCCTTTCATTAGGAACAACGTTACTGGCTTGCGTGGATAAAGAAAAACCTCCTATGATCGATAAAAAACAACCTGTAGCCATATGTACCTGGGCATTTACAAAAGCAAATCTTATTGCAGGAAAAGCACTTGATGAAGGTATGAATGCACTAGACGCAGCCATAAAAGGAGTTGCCGTGGAAGAAGAAAACCTTAAAAACACAACGGTAGGAAAAGGTGGCGCACCAGATCGTGAAGGAAATGTAACTCTTGACGCCTGTGTAATGGATTCTAACGGTGATTGTGGTGCGGTGGTTTGCGTAGAGCATATTACCAATGTTGCAGCACTAGCAAAGGTAGTCATGGAAGAAACTCCTCACGTGATGTTAGCAGCAGATGGCGCAGAAGAACTTGCTTATAAGTATGGTTTTAAAAAAGAAAACCTGCTAACAGATTCCTCTGAAAAAGCGTATCGAGAATGGTTAAAAGACAGCGAATACAAACCTATTATCAATATTGAGAACCACGACACCATAGGAATGCTGTGCATGGATCAAAATGGTGATATTGCTGGAGCATGTACCACATCTGGACTTTCTTATAAAATGAAAGGTCGTGTAGGTGACTCTCCTATAATAGGTGCTGGATTATTTATAGATAATGAGATAGGTGGCGCTGCCGCTACAGGAATGGGAGAAGAAATTATGAAAAATGTAGGTAGCTTTCTAATCGTTGAATTAATGCGACAGGGAAAATCACCACAACAAGCTTGTGAAGAGGCATTGCATAGAATTACTGCAAAAAATAAAAATACAGAAAACTTCCAAGTAGCTTATATTGCCATGAATAAGGCTGGAGAAACGGGAAGCTATTGTATCCATTCTGGATTTTCTAGAATGGAGTATAAAAACTCTGTAAATACTAGAATAGAATCTGCAGCATATTTGAAAGTTTAAAAAAACTATTATCTACCTATAAACAACCACCATTAATGGAAACCAAAAAGAATTACACTTCTGCATTTATAATAATAACCATTCTCTTTTTTCTATGGGGATTTATCACCGTGTTGGTTGATAGTCTCGTACCTAGATTACGGGAGGTTTTTGAATTAAGTTATGGAATGATCGCTTTTTTACAGTCGGCATTTTTTGTAGCGTACTTTGTATTTTCCATTCCAGCAGGTGTAATAATTTCAAAAGTTGGCTATCAAAGAGGTGTTGTCATAGGTTTAATCACGATGTCTGTAGGTTGTCTATTATTTTATCCAGCCTCAGAGTTTCGCCTTTTTGGTGTTTTTCTACTAGCCTTTTTTACTCTCGCTGGTGGAATTACCATTTTACAAGTAGCCGCAAATCCATATGTTGCTGTTCTTGGACCTGAAGAAAAAGCAAGTAGCCGTCTTAACTTGTCACAAGCATTTAATTCCTTTGGAGCTACTATTGCCCCTATGGTAGGTGCTGCTTACCTACTTAGTGATAAAATTTTAACTAGTGATGAAATAAAGTCTTTGTCAGTAGCAGAGAAAGATGCTTATTATATTCAAGAAGCATCTGCAGTTCAATCTCCTTTCTTATTATTCTCTTTTATCATATTTCTATTAGGAATAACATTCTTATTTATAAAGTTGCCTAAGATACTAGAAGGTGAAAACACTGGGACTTACAAAAAGGCATTAGGTAAAAAGTCTGTTTGGTTAGGGATTTTAGGAATCTTCTTTTACGTAGGTGCAGAGGTTACTATAGGTACTGCTGCTGTGACGTATTTTATGGAAATGAATCTTGATTCCATAATAAAAGAAACACCTGTACTTAAGAATCTTTCTTTTTCTATTATTGAAATATTCGGCGGTACAACCACAAATATAGATGGCAAAGGAATCGTAGGTGCTTTTCTCACATTCTACTGGTTAGGAGCAATGATAGGTCGTTTTATAGGTTCTTATCTAACTAAAATATTTAAGCCTACTATCATCTTAAGTGTTTTTGGTCTCACAGCTGTTTCCTTAATTTTAATGAGCGTTTCTACTACTGGATTAGTTTCCATGTGGTCGTTACTAGCCGTTGGACTTTTTAATTCTATCATGTTTCCAACTATTTTTACTATAACTTTAGAAGGTCAAGGCGATCTAAAGCCTAAAATATCTGGTTTGCTTTGTATGGCAATCGTAGGTGGTGGTGTGATCTTACCTATTTTCGGATTCATAGTAGATCATTCTGGATTTAAAGTAGCACTAACCGTGCTCACTCTTTGTTATGGATACATCGCTTATTTTGCTTACCGCAATTACTCTAAAGCATAGTTTTAAACGACAAAGGGTCTTCAGTTTGTTAGCCCAATAGCTGGCAATTAATGTCGTTATAAATTATTAGTTTCGCTTTCGCGAAAGCGAAACCCTATTTATAATTGAAGTACAGTTAAAACCAACAATTTGCTACTGGTCTTTGATAAATTTTCTAGAAAGAGCTTGTGTAAGCAATGGGTTATAAACGTTTTTATAATTAGTAACACTCTGTCCTAAAAACTTTTTAAAATCCTTTTCGAAATGTGAATGGTCAAAATAATTGTATCGGGCGACCAATGTACTAATCTGGATATCTTGATTGTGTTCTACTTCTCTGATCACATAATTAAACCGCACAAGACATATAAAACGATAAGGTGTAGATCCCACTTCTTTTTTGAACAATCGCTCTAATGTTCTTTCGGAAAAAGAAACCTGTTTTAGCAAATCAGCTAATCTGATCAAACCTTTTTTCTCATAGATAAAATCCACAATAGGCGTAGATGTCAAAGGTTTACCCCATGCACTATAGAATGAACCTAAATATCGATCTGTAATAAGCGCCAGTTCATGTACATCCTTTACATCTTTAAGTTCTTCATACAGCTCTTTACATACATCATTACATACATAATCACTAAGATCGTACAACTTATTACGGCTATCCATACCTGGAATACCAGTTATATTATAAAGAACGTGGTTGGGCAACTCAAATGTAATCCAAGTATTACCTTCATGGGCTGTGATATTAAAATAATCACCAGTTCCTTTGATTAAACACTTAGGTACGTCCACGTTATTGCATTGATGATCCAATGCTATAAAATCCCCATAACAAAACATTAGGTAACTGTAACCATAATCATTTATGAGCATAGGCATCGTATCGGTGTCGTAATCAATCCTAACTACATCTTTAAAAAATGAATGTTTAAATAACGGATCTGACAAAAACTGCATAGGACAAGGGTTTGATCAAAATTACCAATGTAATTTTATAAAACCTTGTAAAAATCCGACAGATTTAAAGATAAAAATATAATTTAATTACAAAATCAGACGATCTTACCTTCATACCTTAATGAATAGTAAGAAAACAAACTGAACCTATTAGAGTTCAAGATTACTTAGCATTTTGAGAAAATATTGATCAGAAAGGAATTAAAGAGTATTAATTAACGATAAGAGTTGAACCTGATTAAATGAAAAAAATAGAGCACAAAAAAACCCAACATTTTAATGTTGGGTTGTAACTAGTAAAAAATAATTATCCTCCAAAATCATCAAAACGAATGTTCTCAGGATCTACACCAAAATCTTCGGCCATTTTACCAACAGCGTTGTTCATTAATGGTGGACCACAGAAATACACTTCAAGGTCTTCTGGTGCATCGTGTTTATTTAAATATTGATCAATAACTACTTGATGTATGAAACCAACAAAACCATCTCCTTCACTATTGATATCTTCTTTTACTTTCCAATTATCTTCCTCCATAGGTTCAGATAAAGCTAGATAAAATTTAAAGTTAGGAAATTCACGTTCTAATGAACGGAAGTGCTCAATGTAAAACAATTCTCTTTTAGAACGACCACCATACCAATAAGTAACTTTACGATTAGTTTTCAAGGTTTTGAAAAGTTCATACAAGTGGGAACGCATTGGTGCCATTCCTGCTCCACCACCTACATAAAGCATTTCTGCTTCAGAGTGATTAATAAAGAATTCTCCATAAGGACCAGATACCACTACTTTATCTCCTTCTTTCTGGTTAAAGATGTAAGAACTTGCGATACCAGGATTAACATCCATCCATCCATTCTTTGCTCTATCCCATGGCGGCGTTGCTATACGTACATTCAGCATAATCTCACGACCTTCTGCAGGGAAAGAAGCCATTGAGTAAGCTCTTTCTACAGTTTCTCCATTTTTCATTACTAATGGCCATAAGTTGAACTTATCCCATTCCGCTTTGAATTTATCTGGTGAATCATGTTCTTCTGGGTGGGCAGTAATATCCATATCCTCAAAACGAACTTCACATTTAGGAATTTCGATTTGAATATATCCACCAGCTTCATAATGCATATCTTCTGGTAAGCGCACTACAAATTCCTTAATAAAAGAGGCTACATTGTAATTACGTACAACGGTTGCTTCCCATTTTTTGATACCAAAAACTTCCTCTGGAATCTCGATGGTCATGTCTTGTTTTACTTTAACCTGACAACCTAATCTCCATCCTTCAGCAATTTCTTTTCTTGTAAAATGAGGTACTTCAGTTGGTAAAATTGATCCACCACCTTCAGTTACTATACATTTACACTGTACACAGGTACCACCACCACCACAAGCAGATGGTAAAAATAATTTATTATCTCCTAAAGTACCTAGAAGCGTACTTCCAGAACCTGTCGTAATATCCTTTTCTCCATTTACGTTGATAGTAACTGGTCCGGATGGCAACAATTTAGATTTTGCTCCTAAAAGGAGAGAAACTAATAATAAAGTAAGCGTCAAGAATATGACAATACTCGCTAAAATTGTGATCATGTTAGAATCCATATCTATGTTTTCTTTTAAATTTCTATTCCCATAAAACTCATAAAGCCTAAAGCCATAAGTCCTGTGATTATAAATGTTATTCCTAATCCTCTAAGCGGTGCAGGTACGTTTGAATATGTTATTTTTTCACGTATTGCGGCAATAGCCAAAATAGCCAGGAAAAAACCAATACCACTTCCTATACCATAAGTCGCAGCTTCTGAAATACCTGAAAAATCTTTTTGTTGCATGAATAAAGAACCACCTAAAATCGCACAATTTACTGCAATTAAAGGAAGGAAAATACCCAAGGCACCGTATAAAGCAGGAGCAAATCGCTCTACTACCATTTCAACTAGCTGTACCATACTTGCAATAACCGCAATGAACATAATAAAACTGAGGAAAGATAAATCTACTGATGCATAGTCTGCACCTAACCACTCCAGAGCACCAGGCTTTAACAGATAGGTATCCAACAAAAAATTAATAGGTACCGTAATTCCTAATACAAACACAACCGCTGCTCCTAAACCAACAGCTGTCTTAACAGATTTAGAAACTGCTAGATAAGAACACATGCCCAAGAAATAGGCAAAAACCATATTCTCAATAAAGATACTTTTTACGAAAAGATTAATTAAATCCATTTGATTTTTTATTTCTTAAGTTAGTTTTGTTCTATTAATTGACGACTGCGACTACGCTGTACCCAGATGATTAAACCTACTGTAATCAAAGCCATAGGGGATAATAACATTAAACCATTGTTAGAATAACCAGCTTCATACCATGAGTCTGGTATTATCTGATAGCCTAAAAGTTTTCCAAAGCCTAAGAATTCTCTAAAAAATGCTACAAGAATAAGTATAAAAGCATATCCTGCTGCATTCCCTATTCCATCTAAAAAAGACTTATAAACACCATTTCCTAATGCAAAAGCTTCTAAACGTCCCATTACAATACAGTTGGTGATGATCAACCCTACGAAAACAGAAAGTTGTTTAGAAACATCATAAGCATATGCTTTTAATATTTGATCCACTAAAATTACAAGTGCCGCAACAACAACTAACTGCACAATAATTCTAATTCTTGAAGGAATTAGATTACGTAGTAAGGATATAATCATATTACTGAAAGCCATTACAGCCATTACAGCAAGTGACATCACGATAGCTGGCTCTAATTTTACAGTAATTGCAAGTGCACTACAAATACCTAATACTTGTACAGTAATTGGATTATTATCAGTTAACGGATCAGAAAGGAGCTTTCTGTTCTTCTTACCCAAAAGTCCTTCCCTTTCATCAGTATCTGATAGAAAAAGAATAAGATCTTCTTTTTTTGTTAAATTTTTATTTTCAGCCATTATGGTTGTTTTTATATCGCTTCCGCGAAAGCGTAACTAAAATTAGTTAAATGCTACTTTTACGTTAGTATTATTTTTGAAATAAGGAAGGTAGTTAATTAGACGCTCTGATATCATATCTGTAACACCATCACCAGTGATCGTTGCTCCAGATATTGCATCAACAGCATTATCGTCCTTATTATCGCCACCTTGATATCCCTTTACAACAGAAACACCTACAAAATTACCTGACTCATCAAGAATTTTCTCATCGTCAAAAGCTTTCTTAAACCACATTTGAGTGATTTCACCTCCTAAACCAGGAGTTTCTGCTTTATGATCAAAAACAGCACCTTTAATAGTATTTACATCATCTTTAAGAGCAACATAACCCCATATTGCATCCCAAAGACCTTTACCTCTTAATGGAACGATATAGTATTTTGACCCTTCAATGTCAGCAATATATAGAGGGAAAGCTTGTTCCTCAACGTTCTTCTTAAGTTCCTTCTTTAAGTCAACTTCAAAAGCATTTACATCCTTTTTTTCTTGGCCGTTATTATCTAAAGCAATTCTCTCTACAATATATTTATCAAAAGGAATTTGAGCGCTATCTCTTGCCACCTCAATACCAACTGTACCAAGGATATTTTGCATCTTTTCGTTCTTTACATTCTCCGCTTGTTCTGGTTGTAATGATGTAGCTGTTAAAGCTAAGGCACTAGCAACTACCGCAATAAGCAATACTACAAATAAGAATGTATAAGCATTTGAATTTCTATCCATTTCTAAGCTGTTTGAAGATTAGCCTTTGCTTTTGCAAGGCGTTTTTTACGTTTGTTCACATTTCCTTGAATCACATAATGATCAATGGTCGGAGCAAATACATTCATCAATAATATTGCTAACATAATACCTTCAGGATATGCTGGATTAAAGACACGTATCATAACACCAAAGAAACCACAAAGGAAACCATAAATCCATTTACCTTTCATGGTTTGAGCTGCACTTACTGGATCTGTTGCCATAAAAACTAATCCAAAAGCTAATCCACCAACAACAAGGTGCATGTACCAATCAAATTCCATTAGAGCATTAAGTCCAAAAGCGTTAAAAATCAATCCCATAACAGCAGCACCTGCAAAACCACTCACAATTATGCGCCAACTACCTACTTTAGTTAATATTAAAATGGCAGCACCAATTAAAACCGCTATAGTAGACGTTTCTGAAACCGACCCAGGAATAAACCCAGCTGCAGCATCAAAAAAGTTGTAAGCTACAGATTTACCTTGTGCAAGAGTTCCCAAAATAGTCTCTCCTGAAATACTATCTGTGGCACCTTGATGTACCCAAATAGCGTTACCAGACATGTATAATGGATAAGCAAAGAAAGCAAATGCACGAGCTGTAAGCGCTGGATTTAATATATTCATTCCTGTCCCACCAAAAGCCTCCTTACCTATTAATACAGCAAAAGCTACAGAAATAGCAAGCATCCACAAAGGAATGTCAACTGGGAAAATCATAGGTATCAATAAACCAGTTACTAAATAACCTTCATTTACCTCATGACCTCTATAAATTGCAAAAATAAATTCTATCGTTAATCCTACGATATAACTAACTAGAATTAGTGGTGTTACTAATATAGCACCTTCAATAAATGCATCCATAAACGGAACATCCGTTACGTTTGCAAGGCCCATCTCTTGATATAAATACTGCGCACCTGTATTCCACATTCCAAAAAGTAATGCTGGAATTAAAGCAAGAACTACTGTGATCATAGTTCTCTTTAAATCTACCACATCACGCACGTGTGCACCTTTCTTAGTGGTGTGATTAGGCGTGAATAAAAACGTATCAAAAGCATTGATCGCCGGAGCAAACTTTTCTAATTTTTGTCCTGGCTCAAAAGGCTTTCTAGCCTGGTCTAATTTGTTTCTAACCCATTTCATATGTTATCCTACTTCTGTTATCATTAAATCTAATCCTAGACGAATCACTTCTTGAGCCTCTAGTTTAGACGTATTTGTAAAATCAATAAGAGCAAAATCTTCAGGTGCTACTTCATAGATCCCTAGATTTTCCATTTTTTCAATATCACCTGCCATACAAGCCTTTATAAGCTGTAATGGATAAATATCCATAGGCATTACTTCTTCCATCTCACCAGTAACCACTAACGCACGATCTTCACCATTTAGGTTAGTGTTCACCTCTTTTTTCCCTCCGAAAAGTTTAGAAAAAGACGTACCTGCATTTGAAGGAACATCGTTACGTGTAAAAGGCAACCACCCTAGAAAAGCATATTGGTTTCCTTCTGGAATTAATGTTAAGGTATTGTGATAAAAGTTAATAAATTGATCATTGCTCAATTTATCTCCTGTAAGCACATCACCAGAAATAATACGTGTATTATCAGTATCTACTGTACCTACTAACGTTTTTACATTTGCACCAGCAATTGTCTTGTAATATTTACGATCTTCATCCTTAACTGCTGTCCCAACTAAAGCAACCGTTCTTTCTGGCTTATATTCACCAGTTAAGAAAAGGTTACCGATTGTAGCAACATCTTCTGCACCTACGGTCCAAACTCTTTCTCCCATGTTGATAGGATCAATTTTATGAATTTGCACACCAACGTTTCCTGCTGGATGCGTCCCTTTTACCGTATGCACATCTGCATCAGAAACATCTTTTAAACCTGATTTTTTACCTACAGAAAGATGCACTTTACCACTAGTCAATTTACTTAAAGCCGTAATACCAGCTTGAAAAGCTTCTTTCTTGTCAGCAAGAATAAACTCAGGATCACCAGCAAGTGGTGCTGTAGCGTATGCTGAAATAAAAATAGCCTTAGGAGTATCCTCAGAATTTGCAACAATACTGTAAGGTCTTTGAATAATGAAAGGCCAGCAACCGCTCTCAAGAAGGATAGATTTTACCTGTTCACCACTTGCATTAGAAAGATCTAATTTCCCATGATTTACAACTTCATTACTAGCATTTGCAGTAATTTTAACCTCTAAAATACGTCTTTTTGCACCACGTAAAATTTCAGTAATTGTACCACTCACAGGAGAGCAAAACTTTACTTTTTCATCATACTTGGAATAAAAAATAGGTTCACCAGCTTTTACAGCAGCTCCTTCCTTAAGAATTAACTTAGGAACAACTGCATGAAAATCCGCAGGTTTGATAGCATAAATTGAGGATTGAGAGGCATTAACAATTTTCTTGTCTGCCTCACCTTTGAGCTTTAAATCAAGCCCTTTTCTTACTCTAATGTCCTTTGACATAGGATGTTGTATTAATTCTTTTTTTAAAGTCTGCAAATTTACGACATAAAGATCTGAAAATTTCCTTAAAGTATTGTTTAGAACAAGTCTAAACAGATCTTTTTAGCAAGTTTGGCATCGCTTTCGCAAAAGCATAATTATTAATAGCTTTTCTTTATATTTATCAATTATTGCTATACCCATATGAAGTCGCACATTTCTCTCTTTATTACAGTTTTCTTTACATTTCTTTTTGGTTTATCACAGACTGAAGAGGAACTAGTAAACGACCCTGATTACATCAAATCAGTGACTTTTAATAAACCGCCAGAAAACATGTTACCTATTTTTGAATTGGGTGATACTTTTCAATTGAGCTTTGATGATGTTATAGGTGATGAGGCAGATTATTACTATCAATTTGAACATTATGATTATGACTGGAAACCTAGTCAACTATTTAAAAATGAATTTCTCAGAGGTATTGACGACATGCGCATATTTAACTATCGCAATTCATTTACCACTATTCAACCTTATTCTCATTATGACTTAAGAATACCTAATCAATTCACACAGGGATTTAAAGTAAGTGGAAATTATATGATCCATATTTATAATGACAGTCGTGAATTGATATTTTCTAGAAAATTTATGGTCTTAGATCAAAAATCTGTGGTAGGCGTAGAAGTGAAACGAGCTCGAGATTTAAATTATGTGTTAACACAACAACGTGTGGAATTTTTTATCGATTCACAAGAGATAAATTTCATAAACCCTAATGATCAATTAAAAACGGCAATTATTCAAAATAGTGATCTCAACACAACCATTACTGGTATCAAACCACAATTTAATTTAGGTAACAAACAAGTATATAGATATGATGAGGAAACTTCCTTTTGGGCTGGAAATGAATTCTTAAATTTTGAAAATAGAGATTTCAGGTCTCCTAATCAGAATATAGATTTTGTTCGTAAAAACGAGCTTTATGACGCCTATCTTTTTGTAGATGTACCACGTAAAAACCTTGAATATACTTTCAATCCAGATATTAATGGTAATTATCTAGTTACCACCATCACTAATGAGGATAACGACGTGCAGGCAGAATATGTCAATATTCATTTTGCGCTAGACACGCATGGTATTCAACTGCCACCTGATGCACGGATTTATATTATGGGAAATTATAATGCTTTTGAAACCCAACCAGAAAATGAGGCGATTTTTAATGAAAAATCTGGTAAATACGAGGCTATCATATTATTAAAGCAAGGTTTCTATAACTACAGATATACCGTTGTGTATGAGGACGGATCTCAAGATCCAGGTTTCATAAGTGGGAATAAATGGCAAACAGAAAATCAATATTCAGTTCTTGCCTATTATAGAGAATTAGGTGGTCGTTATGATCAATTGATAGGAATAGGAGAAGCAAATTCTAGAAATATTACGAATTAGTTATAGTTATTGACACCAACCATCCACCATGAAACCTACCACCAGATCACTTACAAAGTATAGAGGTGAAGAGTGCCTTAATTGCGGCACTCCTCTAGATGTAGAAGATAAGTATTGTCATCAATGTGGACAGCTCAATTCTAAAAAGCAGCTTGCGCTCAAGGATTTCTTTGGAGAGTTCTTTTCTAATATTTTTTCATATGATAGTCGCATTTGGCGCACCATCAAACATCTTTTATTCAAACCTGGCTTTGTAAGTAAGCGATTTATAAACGGCAAACGTTTTTCCTACGCAAATCCATTTAGGTTCTTTCTTAGCGTTTGTATTGTTTTCTTTTTAATGATTCAGACCATCGAATTTATTGAAAAATATACAGATCACGAAGTAGCCAAAGTCCTTAATAAAAATGGTGACCAAGGATCAAATATTGAAGTTGACAATGGCGTATTTTCCATATCAGTTAAGAATCAAAAGAAAAAAGAAAAGGAAACACCTAGTGATAAAGAGCTTAAAGAAATCGAAAATGAACCTTACATAGGCAAATATATTGCTGAAAAGATAAGAGAAGACCAGTTAAAGAAAATAAAAGAGGACAGTCTTAAAGCCATCAATCCAACTAAAGATTCTTCTGTTGTAGTAACTCAAAAATATCTGGATAGCCTAGGTTATATAAAAAGATTATATAAACAACTGGAATACTACGAATCATTTACTGCAAAAAACGAGATCACAGATCCAGAGACAGCACTTGCAAAAATGGACCACAATAACACTAGATGGAATCAAGCCGTTTTTGAAAAAACACTTCTTTTAAAAAGCATCAGCGATAACCCTTCTGTTCTTGTAGACATCATACTACCTAAACTGCCGTTGTTTTTATTTTTGTTTACACCTGTGCTTACCTTGTTCTTATGGCTTCTTTACGTACGTAGGGATTTTACATACATGGAACACCTCATTTTTGCTTTCAATGTTTTCACTTTTGTTTTCTTAAGCATGATTATCATCACTGTGGTAGAATTAATAAGTTTTGACTATGTGAATCTTGCATCCTTTTTCTTCCTGTTCATAGGACCTTTTTATTTATACAAGGCAATGCGCAATTTTTACAATCAAAAACGATTTAAGACTATACTAAAATTTCTTTTAGTAAGTTTTATATTTGTGATAGGACTTATTATCGGAATCAGTTTATTACTTTTGGTTGGTATCGCACTTTATTAGAATATGTTACAACAAATTACTAGAGGAATCAGGATAACTGTTAAAACCAGTTTTGAAGGTACATTTTATAAAAATTATAAGATGCACTACGCCTTTGGCTATTTAATTACCATAGAAAATCAAAGTAAAGATTCTGTACAACTTAACACGCGTCATTGGAGAATAAAGGACAGCCTAAGCCGCACAGAACACGTAGATGGTGAAGGCGTTATAGGTAAAAAGCCAGTATTAAAGCCTGGTCAGTCGCATACCTATCAAAGTGGTTGTTTACTTAGCTCTCCTTTTGGAAACATGAGCGGTTTTTACAACATGGTTAACTTCACTACTTCTAACCAATTTAGTGTTATCATTCCTGCATTTAAACTCAGTGCTCCTTTTGCATTGAATTAGGTAAATAAAATTCTCGCTTTCGCGAAAGCGCAATTAACAACCAAAACTGTCTTACGTTTAAGATTACTTTACCAACATACGATTACTAGAAACGGTAGATTATTTGTAATTTCACGCACAAATTAAAAATACAAATTACATCATGGGAAAAGGATTTTTCAAAGTACCAGTTGCTGTAAATGAGCCTATTAAGACATATGCTCCAGGAACTGTAGAAAGAGATCAAGTGCTAGCGGCTTACAAAGAGTTGTGGAATGCAAACACAGAAGTTCCTCTATACATTAATGGTAAAGAAGTAAAAACTGGAGATACTGCTCCTATAAGACCACCACACGACCACCAAAATGTAGTTGGTAATTATCACAGAGGCGGAAAAAAAGAAGTTCAAGAAGCTATTGAAACTGCACTAGAAGCTCGTAAAAAATGGTCACAGATGCCATGGGAACAAAGAGCTGGAATCTTCTTGAAAGCTGCAGAACTTGTTGCTGGACCTTATCGCGCTCGCATCAACGCTGCAACCATGATTAACCAGTCTAAGACTATCTTTCAAGCAGAGATAGATGCTGCCTGTGAATTAGTAGATTTCTTAAGATTCAATGTGCAGTACATGACAGAGATCTATGCAGAACAACCAGAGTCTACTTCTGGAGCATGGAACAGGTTAGAATATAGACCGCTTGAAGGATTTGTGTATTGTATATCACCATTTAACTTTACCGCTATTGCTGGTAACCTACCATCTAGTGCCGCTTTAATGGGTAACGTTTGTGTTTGGAAGCCTAGTGATCACCAAATGTTAAGTGCTCAAGTGATCGTTGAAGTGTTTGAAGAAGCAGGTGTACCACCAGGTGTAATAAACATGGTAAATGCAGATCCTGTAATGATGACAGATCAAGTGATGTCTCATGCAGATTTTGCTGGTGTTCATTTTACAGGTTCTACCGCGGTATTCAAAAGTTTATGGACCAAAGTAGGAGAAAATATAAACACCTATAAAACGTATCCAAAAATCGTTGGAGAAACTGGAGGGAAAGACTTTATCGTTGCTCACAAAAGCGCAGTACCTGCTCAAGTAGCAACTGCTATTGTACGTGGAGCTTTTGAATTCCAAGGACAAAAGTGTAGCGCCGCTTCACGTGCATATATACCTGAAAGTATGTGGCCAGAGGTTGAGAAAATGATACGCAGAGATGTGGATAGTTTTAAAATGGGATCTCCAGAGGACATGAGTAATTTTATTACTGCAGTTATTCACGAAGGTTCTTTTGATAAACTAGCAAAATATATAGATGGCGCAAAAAGCGACTCAAATGCAGAAGTAGTTATAGGAGGAAATTATGATAAATCAAAAGGATGGTTCGTCGATCCAACTGTAATTGTTACTACAGATCCTAAGTATGTAACTATGGAGACTGAATTGTTCGGTCCTGTAATTACTATTTATGTGTATGAAGATGATCACTATGAAGAAATGCTGCACCTGGTAGATACCACTAGTGAATATGCACTTACTGGAGCTATTTTAGGACAGGATCGTTATGCAGTAACACAGGCAACACAAGCTCTTGAAAATTGTGCTGGAAACTTCTACATTAATGATAAATGTACTGGAGCTGTTGTAGGACAGCAACCATTTGGTGGTGCTCGTGCTTCTGGAACTAACGATAAGGCTGGTTCTAAATTGAACTTGTTGAGATGGGTTTCTCCACGTATGATTAAAGAAACATTTGTAACACCTACAGATTATCGGTATCCTTTTTTAGGAGAGTAATTGAGATTTTAGATAAAAGTAAAAAGCCACATCGATTGATATGGCTTTTTTTATGTTATAAAGGCAAATGAACTACCTTTTTTGTTTCAAAAAAAGGATCGTCAAAAACATCTTCAAGTTCATAAATAGTTGCTTTTGGGAAAGGCTTTAATTCTTCTGTTAGATCACCACCTTTAAGATAAAGAATTCCGTTTTTAAGGTTGTGAAAACTATCTTTTCTAACCTTGTTCTTTACCCAATTCACAAAATCAGGCATATTTGTTACTGCTCTAGAAACCACAAAATCATAACGGCCTTTCACAGATTCTGCTCTACCGTGCTCTGTTGTGACATTTTCTAGACCTAAAGCTTCTACAACTGCATTGACTACCTTAATCTTTTTACCTATTGCGTCTATCAAATGAAAACTAGTTTTAGGAAACATGATTGCCAGCGGTATTCCAGGAAATCCACCACCAGTTCCAACATCAAGAACTCTTGTTCCTCCTGCTTTATTAGGTGCGCTTTCGCGAAAGCGTAACACAGACACAATCCCTAAGGAATGTAAAACATGTCGCGTGTATAACTGATCGATGTCTTTTCTAGAGATCACATTGATCTGAGCATTCCATTCTGTATACAAATCTCCCAGCTTAGAGAACTGTTCTAGTTGATGATCTGTAATATGCGGAAAGTGTTTTTTTATGATTTGATGCACTATTTTATAATTTTTACAAAAATAAAATATTAATTCTCGTTAAATGCGCTAGATAATTCAAGTGTTATGATATTTTTGTAATTCAATTATACTTTTATGAATTCTCAACTATCCGATCGCATTAATAACCTACCTACAAGTGCTACTCTCGCAATGGCCGCAAAAGCACGCGAACTTAAAGAGCAAGGAAAAGATATTATAGGTTTAAGTCTAGGAGAGCCTGATTTCAACACACCAGACTTTGTCAAGGATGCAGCCATAAAAGCTATTAATGAAAATTATAATAGTTATACACCAGTAGATGGCTATGCCGAATTAAAAGATGCAGTAATTCTAAAGTTCAAAAGAGATAATAATCTTACCTATGATCGCAGTCAGATTGTAGTTTCTACAGGTGCAAAACAATCTATAGCAAATGTAGCTATGGTATTGCTTAATAAAGGCGATGAATGTATTCTTCCTGCTCCATACTGGGTAAGTTATGCTGCTATAGTTGAGCTTGCAGAAGGAACTCCAGTTGAAGTTAGAGCAGGCGTAGAACAAAACTTTAAAATTACACCAGAGCAATTAAGAGCTGCCATTACACCTAGAACAAAAATGATGTTGTTTTCTTCTCCTAACAATCCTAGTGGTAGTTTATACAGTCAGGAAGAGTTGCAAGGTTTTGCAGATGTACTTGCAGATTATCCTGATATCATAGTAGTTAGTGATGAAATATATGAACATATCAATTACGTAGGAAAACATGCAAGCATGGCTTCTATTCCATCTATGTATGATCGCACGGTAACTATTAATGGGGTAAGTAAAGCATTTGCCATGACGGGCTGGCGTGTAGGCTATATAGGCGCTCCAACATGGATCGCAAGAGCCTGTAATAAAATGCAAGGACAAGTTACTAGTGGAACAAACTGTATCGCGCAACGTGCTGTTATAACCGCATTAGAAGCGCCAGTTTCTAAAATAAAATACATGATCGATGCTTTTGCTGTGCGTCGTGACCTGATTCTTAATTTGCTTTCTGAAATTGAAGGTTTTAAAACCGATTCTCCAGAAGGTGCTTTTTATGTTTTTCCAGATGTTTCAGCATTTTTTGGAAAAACCATCAAAGGTCAAAAAATTGAAAATGCCACAGATTTTTCTTTATTCTTATTAGAAGAGGCACTTGTAGCAACGGTTACTGGTGAAGCTTTTGGAGCACCTAACTGCATTCGTATTTCTTACGCTGCCAGTAATGATCAAATTATTGAAGCAATGAAGAGAATTAAAGAAGTACTTTCTTAAGAAAGCAGCTTCATATATATCATTAAAAAGGGAAGCTTTTAAAAGTTTCCCTTTTTTTGCTTCTTAATTTGCTGATGAAGCAGTAAGTACTTGCTGTACATACTCAATTAAACCAATCATAGGAAATAGAGATCAACTGGTATTTATTTTATCAAAACACCTCTTGATTACCGTTTATATAGTGGTAAATTGGAAAAGTTTAAGTGAATAAAACTTTACCTATTCCTCCAAAAGAAAGGTGTCAGCAATATTAATACAGTAAATAACTCTAGTCTACCAATTAACATTAAGAAACTACACCACCATTTTCCTAAAGCTGGTAATCCAGCAAAATTATCTACTGGTGAAAGATCGCCAAAGGCAGGACCGACATTCCCTAAACTACTTAATGCGCCACCTATAGCTGTTTCAAAATCTAATCCTAGAGCAGCAAGAACGACCGCACCAACAATAAAAGAAAGCATATAAAGAATAAAGAACCCTAATACATTAAATACAATACCACTTTGTAGAGCACGACCATTATATCTTACTGGTAAAATAGCGTTGGGATGCAGTGTTCTTTTAAACTCCATAATTCCATTACGAATAAGAATGATGTGTCTCATTACCTTAACTCCACCAGAGGTGGATCCAGCGCTACCACCCAAAAAGAACAATCCAAAAAACATAATGGTAAGAAAGGGCGTCCACATCGTATAATCAGCAGATACAAATCCTGTGGTCGTGATAACAGCAAGTACTTGAAATGTACTATGCCTAAAAGCACTTTCTAACTCTCCATAAACCATAGGATGATCAATAGAAGAAATAGAAGGATCTGCATTAAAATATATTAAAATACCTCCTATAATAGAGAAACCAAGTACAAAACTAGCGTACCATTTGAACTCGGTATCCTTTAAAATTTTACTGAATTTACCTTTAAAAGCAAAGTAACTCAAAACAAAATTCATTCCTGCTATAAACATAAAAAACACAATAATCCATTGAACAGCTGGATTATCATTCCAGTAAGCTGCACTGGCATTTTTAGTAGAAAAACCTCCAGTAGAAAGCGTACTCAATGCATGATTTACCGCGTCAAACCAACCCATACCAGCGATTTTTAACAATACTGTTTCTAAACCGGTAAAACCTACGTAAATCAACCACAATCTTTTGGCCGTATCTGTAATACGTGGGTGTAATTTATCAGCACTAGGCCCAGGAGCTTCGGCAGCAAAAAGTTGCATTCCTCCTATTCCAAGAAGAGGAAGAATAGCTACCGCAAGAACAATAATTCCCATTCCTCCTATCCAATGCGTAAGACTACGCCAGAAGAGAATTCCTTTAGGCATGATCTCAATATCATTCATGATACTGGCACCAGTGGTAGTAAAACCACTCATTGTTTCAAAAAAGGCATCCGTATAATTTGAAATTGCTCCAGTAAACATGTAAGGCATTGTTCCTGCAAACGCCATGATCAACCAGCCTAAAGTTACAATAAGATACCCTTCTTTCTTACGTAATTCTTTTATATGATCACGTGTTAAGTACATCACTAATGAACCTAAAAAAACAGCCACGCCAGCCGCTGCAAGAATTTCTAAAGTTTCATTTTCTCCATAAATCGCACTCACTAATGCAGATACTGACATAAATCCACCATTAAAGACTAGAAGAAGTCCCATGATGTAAATAATGATCTTATAATTAAGCTTTGTCATTATAGGAATAGTTTTTCCACTTTTGCTATGGATCTAGGTAAACAACACACTACTACTCGATCGCCCGCTTGAATAGTAAAGCTACCCAAAACTATATTACCTATTCCATCTCTTATCACACCACCGATAATGGCACTTCTGGGCACACCAGCATTTGCTATGGTTTTACCACATACAGCACTCTCAGGTTGCACGATAAATTCTAACAACTCTGCATTCATGTTGTTCAGTTTTGTCATTGCAACTACTTCACCTTTGCGTACATATCTAAAAATATTATTTGCGGCTAGTAATTTTTTATTGATCAATGTGTCGATTCCTATGCTGTGAGATAATTGAAAATAGTCCATATTTTCCACTAGAGAAATGGTTTTCTTAACACTCTTACTTTTTGCCATAAGGCAAGAAATAATATTGGTCTCACTATTACCTGTAACTGCTATAAAAGCATCCATTTCATGAATGTTTTCTTCTTCTAGCAATTCTACATTTCTACCATCACCGTTAAGTACTAGAACTTGTGGCAAGCAATCTGCAAGGTCAAATGCTTTTTTAGCGTCTTTTTCTATCAATTTTACATTAACACCAGCCTTAGAAAGTTGCATGGCACTTTGCCTACCTATATTACTTCCTCCTAAAATCATGACATTGCGCATGGCATGACGTGTTTTACCAGTTAGTTTATACAGTTCTTCTACTCCACCAGTCGTGGTAATAAAGTAAACTTGATCTCCTTCTTTAAATTGAGTATCACCACGTGGTATTAATGTGTATTGAGTACCAAATCTTTGGATCGCAATAGGCATAAAATGAATTTCTGGAAAGATCTCTCCAGCTTGCTGCACTGTTTTACCTACAAATTGGGCAGTGCGTTGCAAGTTCACACCTACCATGGTCAGAGCGCCATCTTCAAACTCATAACTATCGTTAAAAGCACTTTGATTGAGCAACAACTCAATCTCCTTGCTGGCTAGCGCCTCTGGAGAAATTAACTCGTCTATACCGAATCCGGAAAAACCAATCGCATCTTGATGTTCTAAAAACTCTGTATTTGTAATTCTTGCTACCGTACGTTTTGCACCTAGTTGTTTTGCCAGTACACAAATTGTTATATTAGTGGTTTCACTACTGGTAACTGCTATAACAAGATCTGCTTGATCAATTCTTGCATCTTGTAGAATTTTAATCGAGGTAGAATCACCACGCATTACCCTAATATCAAGATGGGTATCTGCATAATGTAAGTTTTCCTGTACCGGATCAATAAGAGTAATATCTTGTGACTCGTAAGACAGCAGTTTGGCTAGATGAAACCCTACTTCTCCAGCACCTGCAATAATGATTTTCATAGAATCGTTTCTGTAGTAGTTCAAAGATACTGGAATGCAATGTATTTTATAAAAAAAGCTTGATTTTTAACGGTTATAGATGTGTTTATCTCGCTTTCGCGAAAGCGGAACAAACATCAAAACTCTAGAGACTTAAAGTACTCATAATGTTTTGTTCCTTAAAAGGTAATTTGAAGGTATAGTAAGTATTACCTCATTGGTCTTCATTATATTTGCTTTTTAAATTAATAATCGTGTCAGAAGAAGTAAAGCCTTACAGAGAAGAAAAGTCTGGAAAAAAAGAACAAGTCACAAAAATGTTTGACACTATTAGTGGCGAGTACGATGGACTGAATAGGATGATTTCTTTAGGTCTAGATCAAAAATGGCGTGATAATGTTGTAAAATTAGTAGCTGCACAAAATCCTGATGTGATTATGGATATCGCTACAGGAACTGGTGATCTGGTTATTAAAATGGCGCAGCAAACTAACGCTTCAAGACTTATAGGACTAGATATTTCTAGCGGTATGTTAGAAGTAGGAAAGGTAAAAGTAAAAGAAGAAGATTTAGATAGTCGCATTGAGATGGTTCTAGGAGATTCTGAAAACTTACAATTTGACGATAATTCTATTGATGTTGTTACTGTTTCTTACGGCGTGCGTAATTTTGAAGATCTAGAAAAAGGATTGGGAGAAATTCTCAGGGTTTTGAAACCTGGTGGCGTGTTAGTCATTTTAGAAACAAGTGTACCTACTAAGTTTCCTTTTAAACAAGGTTATTATTTATATTCTGGTGTCATTGTTCCTACTTTAGGAAAATTATTCTCAAAGGATAAGATTGCTTATGGTTACCTGTCAAAAAGTGCATCAAAATTTCCATATGGAGAAAAATTCAACAATATTTTAAAGAAAGTTGGGTTTAAAGAAGTACAAAACGAATTACAATTTCATGGTGCATCGACCATTTATAAAGCTGTAAAAGCATAATATGAGACATATTATCCTTATTATCATTGTAGCAATGGGTTTTCAAACCTCTAGTGCTCAATTATTTTCAAAAGAAAAAATAAGAAATTTAGAAAATTTTGATCAAAAAAGATTGACGTGGGGTTATTACCTTGGGTTTAACTCTTATGATTATAAATTTGATTATAACGAGGTTACTGAAGACATCATTACAGAAACTAGTGCTGGATTTAACGTAGGTCTAGTAGGTGATTTGAGATTAAATAATTATTTCAATTTAAGATTAGAACCAGGAATTGTTTTTGCTACTAGAAACCTAACTTTTCCAGATCCACGTTTAACTACTGTTGCAGAAATGGAACGAGAAGTAACTTCTACTTACGTTCATGTGCCATTGTTAGTAAAGTTCTCTACCAAAAGAAAGAACAACTGGAAACCTTTTATTGTTGCAGGAGCATCCTGGTCTCACAATTTATCTAGTAATGAAGACAATCCAGATGACAACAGTGCTGGACAATTTAGACAAACGACAAATGTTATTAATTATGAACTAGGAATAGGTGTAGATTTATATTTATTCTACTTTAAATTTTCTCCATCTATAAGAGGTGTATTTGCTACAGGCGATGAACTAGTAAGAGATGCTGATCCAAACAGTGCATGGACCAGTAACATTACAAGCATGCAGTCTAGAGGTATATTTATCAACTTTACATTTCAATAAATCTTACTTAGGACGCATCCATTCTGCTAGAATGACAGAGGTTGCCATGGCTACATTAAGACTTTCTGTATTCTTATTAGTGCCATACTGAGGTATGCTTATGTTAGTTCCTCGGTCTAATAAATCTTTTCTAATTCCTTGAGATTCATTTCCTAGAATAATTATTCCTTCTTGAGGAAGCGCATTTTCATATATACTTGTTCCATTCATAGCTGTAGGATAAACTTGTAACCTAGTATGCTGTATATAACTTGCTAAATCTAGATAATGAACTTGGACACGTGCTAATGAAGCCATACTTGCCTGCACACATTTTGAATTATATACATCGACGGTTTCTTCACTACAAATGATATGTACTATACCGAACCAGTCTGCTAACCTAATAATCGTACCTAAATTCCCTGGGTCTTTTACATCGTCAAGAGCAATAATTTTTCCAGTTTGTGGTATCGCATTCTTAGGTTTCATTTTAAAAACCGCCAGATATCCTGGCGCTGTTTTAAGGTTAGAAACAGCATTCATATCTTTGGCACTTATGATTTCTGGATCTAAATCATCTAACTGGTGATTTCCTGAAGTAATCAAAATATCTTCAACAATAAGTTCAGAATGAACCAGTTCTCTAATAGATTTATAACCTTCTACAACAAAAAGTTGGTGCTCTTCTCGGTATTTTTTTCTACTTAGAGATTTGATAAGCTTTAACTTGCTTTTTGTAATCATTTATAATCGTATTTTTGAATATTATACTATGAGAAAAACAGGACTTCATGCAAAAATAGGCTTATTTATATTGCTTATTATTATACTGGTATCGTGCGATGCAGTAAAACGTGTTCCTGAAGGTCGTAAACTTCTTGTTAAGAGTAAAATCCTCATAGACAGTGCTGCTCCATCCGACCCAAGAGTAAAAACCTTACCAACCATACAACCTAACACAAAGGTTTTAAACATCCCAATAGGCTTACATATATATAATCTTGCAAGACCACACAGAGATTCTATTTATTTAAAATGGATGAAAGAAAATCCAAAAGGATTAAAGAGACGAAACGCTATTCTTTCTGAAAAACAAACTATCGCTTTTGGACAAGGTATGGTCAACTTTAATCATTGGCTTAAAAGAACAGGACAAGCTCCTTCTTTGATAGATAAAGAGGCGATAGAAAAATCTAAAGATAGACTTAAAGCCTGGTACTGGAATCAAGGTTGGTTCAATACTGAAGTAACTCATAGAATCATAGATAGCAAAAAGGAGAAAAGAGCTGAAATAGAATATTATGTTACTAAACATGATCCTTATAAAATTGATAGCATTACTACCCAAATTGCAACGCCTGTCATAGACTCTTTGTACCAATTAGTAAAGTCTGAAAGTATTCTTCAAAAAGGAGAGCAATACTTTACTCCAGACATCAATGCCGAAAGAGATCGACTCAATTCTTATTTCCGAAATCACGGAGCATTTCACATGGAAAAAGAAAATATCAGATTTGAAGGAGATACCGTTAATACTAATCAAAAGGCAAACATTTCTTTAATTATTAAAGATCGTAAAGTTCAGGAAGGAGATTCTTCTTACACAGTCCCTTATAAAGTTCACAAAATAAGTGAAGTAAATATCATTCCAGATTATCAAGAGGCACTCATCAATAAAAAACCTGATACGTTATCGTATGGTGATTTCAATATTTTACTTTTTGGAAAACGTAAATATAGAAAGTCAATGCTAGCAAATGCTGTTTTCTTCTATCCAGGTGATATCTATAGAGATATTGATAGGGACCGCACCTACAGAAGTATTACAGAATTACAAAGTTTTCAATACCCTACTATTAGATATGATCAAGACCCTAGAGACACAACTGGGACAGATTTAATTGCAAACATCTTATTGACCTCTAAAAAGAAATTTGAATTTACTTATGGAGTAGAAACCACGCACAGTAATATACAAGCCATAGGTGTAGGTTTAAACACATCTTTATTGATAAGAAATCTCTTTAAAGGAAGTGAGTTGTTGGACATCTCATTTAGAGGTAATGTGGGCGCAAGTACCAACGCGGCAAACGGTGATACTCGATTTTTTGACCTTCAAGAATTAGGAGCAGATGCACGATTAAGCTTTCCCAGATTATTTTTACCCTTTGACGTTAGTAATTTGATCCCTAAATACATGTCACCTTCCACTAATTTCTCTGTAGGTTACTTCAGTCAGACCAATATTGGATTAGACAAACAAAGTCTTAATGGCGCTCTTACATACAACTGGAGACAATCAGATATTAAGAGTACTAGATTAGATCTGATTAATGCACAATATGTGCGCAATCTAGATCCTGGAAACTTTTTTAACGTTTATCAAAGTAGTTATGGTGGCATCAATGATATAGCAAATGATCTGAATATAAATGATCCTACTTATGTAAATGATTCCGGCAACCTTAGTATTCCTAATGGGACCAATTCATTTATCAACGATGCAATAGCAGGAAATCTAGGTGCTAACGATGAGCAGATACAAACCATAAGAAATATCAGAGAGCGTAGAAATAGGCTTTCACAAAATAATTTGATTATATCATCTAGTTACAGCTGGACTAGAAATAATCGAGAAGGTATTTATGATGATGATTTCTCAAGATTCAATTTTAGAGTAGAAGCTGCAGGAAATGTGCTTTCGGGAATCTCGAGTCTAGCTGGAATTAATAAGAATAGTGATGACAGGCGCAGTGTTTTTGGTGTAGAATATAGTCAGTATGTCAAAACTGAAGTAGATTACATAAAACACTGGCAGTATGTAAACAAACATGTGCTAGCCATAAGAGCTTATGGCGGTGTGGCAATACCTTATGGGAACTCGGACAACATTCCTTTTATAAGATCGTTTTTTGCTGGTGGTCCTAACGATAATCGAGCCTGGCAAGCCTATGAATTAGGACCTGGAAAAACTGGTGGACTTAATGACTTTAACGAGGCAAACATGAAGCTTGCGTTTAATATAGAATATAGATTCCCTATATCTGGCGCTTTTAAAGGTGCTGTGTTTGCAGACTTAGGTAATATCTATAACGTACTAGATAGTGAGGATGATCCCGACGCAATTTTTGATGGCATCAATGACTTAGAGTTTCTTGCTCTAGGAACTGGTGCAGGATTAAGATATGACTTTGGGTTTTTTGTTTTGAGATTTGATATGGGTTTCAAAACATATAATCCAGCTCTAGAAGAAAATAGAAGATGGTTTAAAGAATTAAAATTATCTCGATCTGTACTTAATGTAGGGATCAACTATCCTTTTTAACAACTTATAATTAGGCGTTAATTTTTCCTTATTTTTGCTTAACAAGAATTAAATTTATGAGTCATAATATCAAATCAGGAGTTGCCACTGGCGACCAAGTTCAAGAAATCTTTAACCATGCAAAAGCTAATGGTTACGCGCTTCCAGCTGTAAACGTCGTTGGTTCTAACACCGTAAACGCTGTAATGGAAACCGCAGCAGAGTTAAATTCTCCAGTAATCATTCAGTACTCAAATGGAGGATCTGTTTTTAACGCAGGAAAAGGTTTAAATAATGAAAATCAAAGAGCTGCAATTTTAGGCGGTATTGCTGGTGCAGAACATGTTCATAGACTTGCTGAAGCTTATGGTGCTAGTGTAATATTACATACAGACCACTGTGCAAAGAAATTACTTCCTTGGATTGATGGTTTATTAGATGCTAGTGAGGCACGCTTTCGCGAAAGCGGAAAAAGTTTATACTCTTCCCACATGATCGACCTGAGTGAAGAGCCATTAGAAGAAAACATTGAAATTTGTAAAAGATATCTAGAAAGAATGTCTAAAATGGACATGACTCTAGAAATTGAACTTGGAATTACTGGTGGTGAAGAAGATGGTGTTGACAATAGCGATGTAGATGAGTCTAAATTATACACGCAGCCAGAAGAGGTAGCCTATGCTTATGAAGAACTTAAAAAAGTAAGTGACAAATTTACCATTGCCGCAGCATTTGGTAATGTTCATGGTGTTTACAAACCTGGAAACGTAAAATTGACCCCTAAAATATTAAAGAACTCGCAAGAATATATTTCTAAGAAATATAATGTAGAACACAATCACATAGACTTTGTATTTCACGGCGGTTCTGGATCTACTCTTGAAGAAATTAGAGAAGCGATAGGTTACGGTGTTATTAAAATGAATATTGATACTGATCTACAATGGGCATTTGCAAATGGAATCAAAACCTATATGGATGATAATAATGATTTCTTACTTTCTCAAATAGGAAATCCATCTGGAGCAGACTCACCTAACAAGAAATATTATGATCCACGTAAATGGTTACGTGTAGGAGAAGAATCTTTTAAAGCAAGATTAAAACAAGCTTTTGAAGACCTGAATAATATCAACACATTATAAATTAACTGTAGCATTCATTTCAGTGATGATTAAAATGCTTTTTTTATGGAAAACAATATGGCTTGGTTTAAAAGAGATAAGAAAGGGATTACCACTCCTACAGAGGCAAAAAAGGATACTCCTAAAGGATTGTGGTACAAATCACCTACTGGTAAAATCGTAGACTCAGAGCAGCTCAAAAATAATTTTTATGTGAGTCCAGAAGATGGCTACCATGTAAGAGTAGGAAGCAATGAGTATTTTGAGATTTTATTTGATAACAATGAGTACAAAGAATTAAATGCTAATATCATTTCTAAAGATCCTCTGAAATTTGAAGATACTAAGAAATACACAGATCGCGTAGAAGCTGCGCAACAAAAGACTGGCCTTAAGGATGCCGTTAGAACTGCTGTAGGTAAATCTGAAGGTAACGATCTAGTTGTTGCTTGTATGGACTTTGCGTTTATCGGTGGTTCCATGGGTAGTGTTGTAGGAGAGAAAATTGCTCGTGCAGCAGACTATTCTTTGAAGCATAATATTCCATTTATGATCATTTCAAAATCTGGTGGAGCGCGTATGATGGAAGCAGCACTTTCATTAATGCAATTGGCAAAAACCAGTGCAAAATTGGCTCAATTAAGTGATGCAGGAATTCCTTATGTTTCTTTATGTACAGATCCTACTACTGGTGGTACAACTGCTTCATTTGCAATGTTAGGAGATATCAACATAGGAGAACCAGGAGCATTAATCGCGTTTGCTGGACCACGTGTTGTAAGAGATACTACAGGAAAGGAACTTCCAGAAGGTTTTCAAACAGCCGAGTTTCTTCTTGAAAAAGGATTTTTAGACTTTATTTGTCCTAGACATGAGTTAAAGAAAAAAGTAAACCTTTACCTCAACTTAATATTGAATAGAAAAGTAGAAGTTGTCGCTTAAAACGTTGATTAGTATAAAGATAAATCGTCTTACGAGCTTTTGCTTTTAAGGCGTTTTTTTTGTTTAAAAAATTAACCATAAAGCTCTCCTAACTAACCTGTATTAAGTTTTTAATGGATCTCATTACTATTTCCTAAATTGAAATATGAAAACAATTCTAGTTGTATTACTACTTCATATTCCTATTATGTCCTTCTCGCAAGATTTAAAAAAACATCAATGGAAAAATAGAATCCTATTAATCATAAGTCAAGAAAGTTGCACCGATGCTGCTTTTCCAGAACTTATGGTAAAGCAACATAACATGATCAAAGACTCTTTACAAGGCTATGCAGATCGTAAACTCGTTGTATATAAGATATTCCCGTTAAAATATAAATTTATGAGACCTGAGGTAAGAAAAGAATCTAAATGGTTAGAGAACTCCTCACTTTATAAAATCTATAATCCAGAAAACAAACCCTTTAAAATAGTTCTCATAGGACTAGATGGCGGCATAAAAGAGGAAAGAGATACATGGATCAACTCGCTAGAACTGTTTACAATTATTGATGGAATGTCCATGAGAAAAGCAGAAATGCGCAACAAAAAATAGCCTTTTCTTAAGATCCTTTTAGAGATCAAAAATTACCTTTGGTTTATTATGAAAAATGGTAAATTATTAGATGTCTTAATCATAGGTGCTGGACCTATAGGCATTAATTGTGCTTTGGAGGCAAAAAAGAAAAACCTATCCTACCTGATCATTGAGAAAGGACCATTAGTAAACTCACTGTACAATTACCCTTCTAACATGCAATTCTTTTCTACTAGTGAAAATTTAGAACTGGATCGTATACCGTTTATTTCTAAAGAAGCAAAACCTAGTAAACAAGAAGCTTTAGAATATTATCGCCGTATTGCTACATCAAATGAATTAAATATCAAATTATTTGAAAAAGTAGAATCTGTAGAGAAAGTTAAAAACTTTAAAGTTACCACAGATAAGTTAGTTTACCATTCTAAAAACATCATCGTTGCAACAGGCTTTTACGACCTACCTAATAAGATGAATGTTAAAGGAGAAGAACTAAAAAAAGTAACTCATTACTACGATGATCCTCATCTATATGCTTTTCAAAATGTTGCAGTAATCGGAGCTAGTAATAGTGCTGTAGACGCTGCCTTAGAGATCTATCGCAAAGGTGGTAATGTGACTATGATAATAAGAGGAAATAGCATAGGAGAAAGAGTAAAATATTGGGTGAAACCAGATATAGAAAACCGAATTAAAGAAGGCTCTATCAAAGCTTATTTTGAAAGCGAAGTAAAAGAAATATTAGAAGATAAGATCGTCATCAACCATGATGGTAAAATCATAAAAATAGCAAATGACTTTGTGGTTGCTTTGACAGGTTATCGTCCTAATTTTAGGTTTTTAACATCTATGGGAATAGATCTCGTTGGAGAAAAACAAATTCCGTCATACGATGAACAATCGATGGAAACTAACATTAAAGGTATCTTTCTTGCTGGTGTTATATGCGGTGGTGAAGAAACACATAAATGGTTTATAGAAAATAGTCGTGTACATGCTTCAAAAATCATCAATACTCTTTTAACAAAATACAAAACGCAATTTTAATTTAAAAACACCTTATCCATCTCTGAAAATAGATAAGTTACGGATTAAGGAAAAAATATTTTAGAAAATTCCGCTTTCGCGAAAGCGGAACACTTATCCTACTTATTCTTATTTAATAATTCCATCAAATCAACATCGTTTCCTAGAAGTACTTCGGTAGGATTGATACGTCCTTCTTCTGGAGCATTTTCAAGTTTTAAAACTCCGCGTGGGCAAACCGCGCTACAAATACCACAACCTACACAACTAGAGCGCACGATGTTTTCTCCTTTTTGAGCATAAGCTCTAACATCGATTCCCATCTCACAATACGTAGAACAATTACCACAAGAAATACACTGACCACCATTAGTCGTAATTCTAAAACGTGATTTAAATCGTTGCACAAACCCTAAGTAGGCAGCTAGTGGACAACCGAAACGACACCACACACGATTACCAAAAATAGGATAGAATCCAGTACCTATGACACCTGCAAAAACCGCACCTATCAAAAAACTATACACGTTCATTATGCTTTGGACCTCAATACCTAACACAGTACTTGCCTCAGTGAAAAAACCGTATAATGTGCATCCTGTCATGACTATGGCAAATAAAAGCACTCCATGTACTAACCAGCGTTCAATCTTCCACGCAAAAAGAGATTTGCTAGAATGCTGCCTGTAGGGATCGCCTAAAGTTTCAGCCAGTCCACCGCAACCACAAACCCAGCTACAATACCATCTTTTACCGAAGAAATAAACCATTACAGGAACAATTATTACCGTTAAGACGATTCCCCAAACAAGGATAAAAAGACCTAGTCCGCCACTGGAAATCAATTCTTTTAAATTCCAACTAAAGAAGAAGTCATAATCTAAAGGAAATGCATTTTTAAAATCATATCCCTTATTGTAAGACAGTTGTAAACGCACCATAATTTCTGGAATCAAAAACGCAAATACAATTTGAAAAAATAACACAGAAGTAGTTCTTAATACTTGATATTTATTATGGCGGTATTTAATGTACATTCTTACTGCCATGACTACCATAACTACACAATACATAAAACCGTAAACAAACCACTGGCCTGCAGGATTACCACTTAACCATGTACTAATAGGGTCTACTAGATACGTCCAGTTTACTGCATACTCTGACTGGAAATAAAGCACTAAATAAAAACTCACTAAAAAGATGAAAACCAGCCAAGCTATCCAGCCGCGGTTAGTAGAACTTTGATGGTAAATATGATTATTTTTAATTCCTTTTCTTCCCAAAGTAATCACTTGCGGAACAATGAACATCAATGCTCCTAAGATGCCCAAACCAAAGGTAAGCCACCACATAAGACCTTTGTTCTCCACAATAAAACCATATCCAGATGCTTTCTTTATAGCAGTAGCAAAATCATCATCACTTGCATATACTTTCTTGCTCCATTCTTTATTTTTAGTATGAACAGCATTTGCTTTCTCAATACTTTCGGCCACAACAGTTGACAGTGGTTTATAACCAGCAAAGTCTTTACCTACTATTTTAGACTGAAGATCTTCTACAAAAATCTCACTGTTGATACCTTGTTGTTCTATAAGTTGATCAAATCCTTGTTGATCCAATTTAAAGTTACCTAAAAATGGCAAACTCACAAAGATTCCAAAACCTATTAAGAAAATAACAATACCTATATGTTGAATGGCTTTCATAAAGCGACAATTAATTTTTATAATGATTGATTAAGCAAAAATGCGCTTCCAGCTTTTCTTTACTAGTTGAATATTTTTTCCGCGTTGCTTATTGTAATGGGTTATGATAGCATTTTCATGTAATTTGTAAAATTCGGGATCAAAATTAGCATCCTTTAAATAGGTCATCACCTCATCTACTTTACGACCTTCTGTAAGCCAGCGATCAAATATTTCATGACGCATACGTATTCCAAAAGTGTTGATCCCCAAAAACAAATCAGTGTCTTTGTGGTAAGCAATGGTCACACAAATCAGTTCTGTTTCATGTCGCCAGTGAAAATGTTCTTCAAAATCTGGCTTATTTCTACCACTTACCCAACCATAGGTTTGATACTCTACGTCCATAAATTTGGCACTATTGAACCAGTGACCAGGATTATACTCCATAGGATTACTACAAATAGTTTGCGCAAGCGCTTCTCCCATCATTCGTCCTGTGTACCATACTGCTTCAATAGGTCTTCTTCTACCTATCGCCTCACGTTGTTCTGCACAATCGCCTATGGCATAGATATCTTTAATACTTGTTTCAAGCAATCTGTTAACCTTGACACCTTTTCCTAATTCAATGTCAGAATCTTTTAAGAAATTAATATTAGGAGTTACTCCTGCCGTAAGACCTACCACGTCGCACTCTATGATTTCTCCAGTTTCTTTGATTTTAACAGCTTTGCATCTTCCGTTTCCATCGTCTATAATTTCCTCAAGATTAGTGCTTAATCTTAGGTCTATTCCATTTGCTAGAATCTCTTCATTAACCAGCTCGCTTTCTCCAGCAGGTAAAACACCATTCCAAAAGCTATCTTCTCTAACGAGAAACGTTACTGGTATGTGTCGTGAATGCAGCATTTCTGCCATCTCAATTCCTATCAATCCACCACCAACTATTACTGCTCGTTTACAAACTTCCTTATTTGGCGCATTTTTCTCAAGATTATCTAGATCTTGTTTGTGATATAATCCTTGAACACCATCCAGGTCTTGTCCTGGCCAGCCAAATTTATTGGGAACACTGCCTGTAGCTATAATCAATTTATCAAAATCCATCGTTTCTCCATTAGAAAAATGAAGCTGCTTTTCTTTTCCAGCTACCTTTTCTACCCAAGCTTTCTTTAACTCGATACGATTTTTCTCCCAAAACCAATTTTCATAAGGCTGCGTGTGCTCAAATTTCATGTGTCCCATATACACATACATCAGCGCTGTACGAGAAAAAAAATAATCGGTCTCGCCAGAAACTATGGTAATACGCTTATCCGAGTTTTTTCTAATGTGTCTCGCTGCAGTAACACCAGCGATACCATTACCTATAATGACTATATGTTCCATGGATTTAGGATTGATTAATTATCGATTTACAAATCAACTACTTTGCTTTAGTGAATCAATAGTGAATTGTACATTGCTTATGATATATTATTCCCTTTGTTTATATGATTCCTTGACCAGCTAGCGCAAGTATAAACATTATGTATCACATTAGTATCAGGAGAGCGTTGTTAAGTGTTCCGCTTTCGCGAAAGCGAGAACTATAAAAACATCATTATCAAAAATAAACTGGCAATACAATTGCAAGGTTTTATTCAAAGCGTTAAAATCAATATCAAGTTCAACTAATTTCATTAATTTTATAAGTCAAATGGTTACATCCATAAATTATCATTCTCCACTTATATTCATGAAGAACCTCCTATTTATAATTCTTACCATCATACTGAGTTCTTGTAACTCAGGAAACAAAGGTCTTGTTGAGAATACATCGATAATTCTAGCACCTGAAGATGCAAAAATCAATGGTATATCACTAGTTGCTACAAACCATCCTATTACAGCAGCTCAAATAAAACCTCTTGCAGATTTTAATGCAAATTATACAGCCATCATTCCTTACGCATGGATGAGAGCGCTAGATCAACCAGAAATTTTTTACAGTGAGGATCGAGGCGATTGGGGCGAGAAACCTAACGGTGTAACAATCACTAATCAGCTTTTAAATGATCAAGGAATTAGTGCTATGATAAAACCTCAAATATGGATACGACGTGGCGATTATACAGGCCATATAAAACTTACTAAAGAGGAAGACTGGCAACTATTAGAAAAAACATATTCTAGTTACATCATGCGTTTTGTAAAAATAGCCGAAGAGAAAAATATACCACTTTTTTGTATAGGTACTGAGCTAGATTCTTTTGTGGACGCTAGACCAGAATACTGGAACAATCTTATTAAAGAAATTAGATCTATTTATAAAGGTCAGCTTACCTATGCTGCAAATTGGGATAGTTACAAACGAGTACATTTTTGGAATGAACTAGACTTTATAGGTGTTGACGCTTATTTTCCTATGTGCGATCTAAAAACTCCAGACCCTGAAAACATAAATGCTAGTTGGGGAAAATGGAAAGCAGAGCTGGTTTCTGTTTCACAAAAGCACCATAACAAAAAAATTCTATTTACTGAATATGGTTACATAAGCGCAGATTTTGCTGGACGCGAACCCTGGAAAAATGCTCCAGAAGAATATGGTGTTAATCAGGAAGCTCAACAAATTCTTTATGAGGGACTTTTCAAAAATGTCTGGAATGAAAAATGGATGGCAGGTGGCTTTTTCTGGAAATACCATGCTGAAGATAGCCGATGGCATGGTTTTGAAAAACGTTTTACACCTCAAAATAAGAAAGCAGCACAAACAATTACCGATGCTTACAGAAAGTCGAGTTAGAGTAAAATCGCAATTCTCGATTTAAGTAACAAGAAAGAAGCAGAATTTATTCGGTTAAGTAAAAAGTACGCCTAAGGCGACAAAACAGATTCTTAGCGGCGTACTTCAGACCACTGGTGAGAATGATAAAGAGAAAAACAAATAGAATGAAAAGATATAAAATTTTACTAGTTGCCTTTGCCTTTCTAGGCACAAGCCATCTGGCAATTTCTCAACTTCTTCAAAATAAAAACCAATTTACAAGACAAGATACTCTAAGAGGTTCCATCACTCCAGAGCGTGCTTGGTGGGATTTAGTTCGCTACGATCTGGATGTAAAAGTGGAGCCAGAAAAAAAGTTTATCTCAGGTTCTAATACGGTAACTTATAAAGTGCTGGAGTCTCAGCAAGTCATGCAAATCGACCTTCAAGAACCTATGAAGATCACTAGAGTTTTGGGCAATAACAAAGAGCTGTCAGTAATAAAAGAAGGAAATGCTCACTTTATAACTCTAGAAAAAGAACAAAATGCAGGCGCAAAAAACAGCATCCAGATATTCTTTGAGGGAAATCCACGACAAGCAAAGAATGCACCATGGGATGGTGGTTTTTCTTGGAAGAAAGATCGTAACGGCAATCATTTTATAGCTACTTCTAATCAAGGATTAGGTGCTAGCGTGTGGTGGCCATGTAAAGATCATATGTACGACGAACCAGAAACTGGAATGACCATTGCTATAACTATACCGCAAGGATTGACAGCTGTTGCAAATGGTCGTCTTACAGATGAATCTTCTAAAGACGACGGGACTAAAACTTTTGTATGGCTGGTAGAAAATCCTATTAACAATTACGGAGTCAATATCAATATAGGTGATTATGCAAATTTCTCTGAGGTTTATGAAGGAGAAAAAGGTGTTCTAGATATGAATTATTATGTTCTTAAAGACAACCTAGAAAAAGCCAAGGAACATTTTAAAGATGCGCCTAAAATGATGAAAGCTTTTGAACATTGGTTTGGTCCTTATCCTTTTTATGAAGACAGTTTTAAACTCGTAGAAGTTCCATATTTAGGAATGGAGCACCAAAGCTCTGTCACTTATGGAAATCAGTATATGAATGGTTATTTAGGCAGCGATCTTTCTGGTAGTGGTTGGGGAATGAAATTTGACTTTATTATTATCCATGAATCTGGTCATGAGTGGTTTGCAAATAACATTACCAATAAAGATATTGCCGACATGTGGATTCATGAAAGTTTTACCGCTTATAGCGAAAGCTTATTTCTAGACTATCATTACGGCAAAAACGCAGCATCTGAATATGTAATAGGAACACGTCGCAGCATTAGAAATGATAGACCTCTTATAGGAGATTATGATGTTAATCATGAAGGTTCTGGCGATATGTATTACAAAGGAGCTAATCTGTTGCACACTTTAAGAACCATAACTAATGATGATAAGAAATGGAGAGAGATTTTACGTGGCCTCAATTCAGAGTTTTATCATCAAACAGTAACTACCGCACAAATAGAAAATTATATTGCTGATAAAATGGGATTGGATTTAAAACCTGTTTTTGATCAATACCTGAGAAATGTACGTATTCCTGTTTTAGAGTATGCCATGGTAAAAAAGAAAATGCACTACCGGTGGACTAATGTGATAGATGGTTTTGAAATGCCAATTCAAATATTAATTGATGGAAAAAGCAAATGGATAACACCTTCAACTAAAATTCAAAAGCTCAGATTACCTTCTAAAGAATCCGAATTTGATACTGTAGAAGATTTTTATGTGGAATATAAGAAGAGTGGAAAATTAAATTAGTCCGATCAAACACTCCTCAACTGTGTCATATTCAAACTCAAAACCAGCATCCATTAATCGCTGCGGATATACATACCTGCTTTTAAGAAGCAATTCGGTTTCTGTTTTTATGATGCTGCTAGCTAGTTCTAGTAACCATACTGGCTGAGAGATACCAAAAGGCATAGACAACTGTTTCCGTAAATCACTCATAAAATCTTTATT
>NZ_CBFHNM010000014.1:0-45850 GCF_965657255.1 Nonlabens sp. | reverse complement strand
CTTTTTTAACTACTTACACAGGTAGTGAGATACTACCATTAAATTTTTCCTGCAAATATTCTATCTTAATACATGCGGATTCTGCAAAATGATCTAAACAAAAACTCCACAACTATTGATTAATTGGGGAGTTTCAATATATAGACTTCAATTTTATTTCACTGCTGCAAACAACAACTCTGCTACTTTTACAGAAGATGCTGGATTCTGTCCCGTAATTAAATTACCATCTTGTAATGCATATTCAGACCAGTCAGCAGCTTTAGAATAAATACCACCATTTTCTTGTAGCATATCTTCTACGAGAAATGGTACCACGTCAGTTAATTGTACTGCTTCTTCCTCAGAATTAGTAAAACCGGTTACTTTTTTACCATTTACTAAAGGTTTTCCATCTGTTCCTTTTACACTTTTCAATACTCCTGGTGCGTGACATACAAAACCAACTGGTTTATCTTGACTATTAAATGTCTCGATCAATTTTATAGAAGTAGCGTCATTAGCTAGATCCCATAACGGACCGTGTCCACCTGGATAGAATACCGCATCGTAATCCTCAGCGTCCAAATCTGTTAATTTATGAGTCGTATGAATTCTTTCTTGAGCTTCTGCGTCTTTATCAAATCGCTTAGTGTATTCTGTTGCTGCATCTTCTGTATCACTAGAAGGATCTATAGGTGCCTGTCCTCCTTGAGGAGTTGCAAGAGTAATATCCACACCTTTATCTTTTAAAGTATAATAAGGACCTGCAAATTCTTCTACCCAAAAACCAGTCTTTTTACCTGTTTCTCCTAATTCATCATGTGATGTTAATACAAATAATACTTTCATTTTATTTTCTTTTAAATTATTATTAATCTCTATAAATGCGCTAGTTACATCTTCATTTTGTCATTACAAAGGCAAATAATAACGCACTCAATTTTTTAAATTGTTTCATTTAAAAAAGCGTAATTAATCAATCTCTGTAATTAATGTTTCTTTACTCTTTCTAACCTTCACTAGGTCGACTAGCCAGTCCTCAGATTGTTTTCTATATCCTACAGGTAGTAAAACAGAACTGCGTAATCCTTTTTCTCTTAACCCTAAAATTTCATCAACTTCTTTTGCATCAAACCCTTCCATTGGTGTTGCGTCAACCTCTTCAAAAGCAGCAGCGATCATAGCGTGTGTAAAAGCGATATAAGCCTGTTTAGAGGCATGTTCAAAGCTCACTTCCTTATCCTGCTGTGGATACATTCCTAGAAGTTTCTGACGATATGCTTCCCAACCTTCATTTTTAAAACCGCGTACTTCATTTACTAAATCAAAAGCTTCATTAATACGCTTTTCTGTATAGGTATCCCATGCAGCAAAAACTAATAAATGAGAGCAATCTGTTACAGTAGATTGATTCCAGGCAACTGGTCTAATTTTTTCTTTAACTTCTTGATTTGTGATAACAAAGATTTCAAACGGCTGTAAACCACTTGAAGTAGCCGCTAGCCTTGCCGCCTCAAGGATTCTATCTATTTTTTCTTGTGGTACTTTTTCACCGTTCATTGCTTTTGCAGCATAACGCCAGTTCAATCTTTCTAATAAATCCATGCAATTCTATTTTTATTTCTTGTTTTCGTTCAGTACATTAATCCATTCATCCAGAGTTTCTTTTAAATGAATGATATCAGACAATGCTATATTACTATTTATTAGTACCTGCAATAATTTTTCAGGCACTTTATTAGCTTCGTTTTTAAGCTCTAATCCTTTTTTTGTTAATGATATAAGTATACTACGCTCATCTTTACAACACTTGTTGCGCTCAATAAGCTGTGATTTTTCCATACGCTTTAATAAGGGAGAAACCGTATTGGTATTAAGAAGTAATTTGTCTGTTATTTCACTTATTGCAATAGCATCTGTTTCCCAAAGAATGAGCAACACTAGATATTGAGGATAGGTAATACCCATTTTATCTAGGTAAGGTTTATAAGCCTTAGTCATCAATCGAGAAGCAGAATAAAGAGGAAAACAAACTTGGCTTTCCAGTTTTAATTGGTTCTCTTTCGGGAAATGTTTATTTATATCGTGCACGATACAAATGTAGGATGATAAAAAATTATTTATGTTTAAGAAATGTGAAAGTTTACCTATTGAATTGAATTGGAGTGTTCCGCTTTCGCGAAAGCGAAAATCATATTCAAAAATCAAATCAATTGGTTATTAAGTAGTTTTTAACGCAACCATCAACTTAATTTTGAATCTAAGTTGAAAACAAGAATGAAATTTTTATTTGTATTAATTGCTGTACTACTAGGTAACCCCTATAGATGATCTTCACAAAACAAGAGCAATAGATGGCGATTAGGCTTGCATATAAGTTTAGAGAGTAACCAAAATACTTCATTTGTTCAATTCGGCTCTTTTACCTCCTATTTTGCCGATTATGATCAGTTTAACTTTAAGATAAGTGCGCAACTGGAATATCAACATACTGATAGATTTTCTGTAATCACCTCTATTAACTATGCAAATAGAGACTTTACCGGGATTAACAACTGCTCTTTATGTACATTTATTACAAACCCAAAGCCATAACTTATTGATTATAGATTTATAGAAATACCTGTAAGTCTTAGGTATTATGTGTGGCAAGGTAAAGTCAGATTGTTTGGAGAATTGGGAATTAATAATGTGATTTTAATCAGAAATGAAATAGTTGCAAATAATTACGGATTAGGCTTTAGACTGGCCACTCTGGTGTAGAGTATAATTTAAATACTAACATAGCATTACAGGCCATTGTTGATTATAGTAAAAACAACATCAATTTTTATAATAGTGAAGTTTCTGAAATAAACTTACTTTCATACGGATTAGATATCGTAAAGAGGTTTTAAAGTAGTATCACAGTGATTACATCCATTTTTCATTGCTGTAAATTACCTCATTATTTACAGAAGTAATCAATTCATTCAGTTCGTCTACTTTTAAATAACGCAATCCTCTTGATCCTGCAGCGGTGTGTAATTTAAAATGAGCTTCTCTCCTACGCTTTAAAAAAACACTGCGCCACTTTTCTACTGCTTGGGTTTTAAATATAGGTGAAATGATAGTTTGCGGAAATAACCATCCTTTTCTAAAAACTACAAAATCATCATCCTTTATTACTTTACTATGTTTACCGTACATAAAAGCCATAAAAATCAGGAATATAAATAAGATAATTAAAGGTGCTATACCTAGATATAGTTCAAAATAAATACCTACAGCAAGTAATGGAAAGAAGAATACAGAAAGAATATAAAATCTAAATCGTGCATGAGAATATGGGTTGCACTTTAATTCCTGCTGTGTTTTCTCTATGGATTGCTTGAAAATTAAATGTTGTAACATTTTTCTATGTACTTCTTTACAAGCTGGTACAGAAACACTTCCTAACTTATTATCTGTGGATTGCGCCTGATAGATTTGAGCGGTTTGAAAGCCTAGTAACTTCCTTAACGGATTAGAATGGAACTCAAGAATTTGAACTTTACTTAAAGGTATCTTAATCTCTTTTTTATTAAACAAACCCATTTGAACCTCTAGATCGGTTCCTTTTTTTACAATGCTAAAGCCCCAAAATTTATTAAAGGCTAATGCAACACTTATAATGACAGAGAAAAACATGAAGACAACAATGGCTATTAACGCTATACTTAATGATGTTCCTGAGATAACATTTTCCCATGAAAACTGTTCCACCCATTCACTAAAATACTCTTCTACAATATCATTTACTTTATACCAACTCCCAAAAGCAACACCTATGGCAAGTCCACCGCTTCTTAAATGGTTTTGAGTTAGACCGACTTTTAGTATGTCTAAGATTCCCAATCTAAGAATTAGAGTTTCAGTAGTGTCTTTTTTAATTCCATTTGATCTAATTTTTTCTTGTACAATATAACCGGCTTCATCATTCTCAGTTATCCGTTCACTTTGATTAGTGATTGCAGAATCATCAATATCTGAAGTGATAGGGGCAATTTCTTCTATAATTTCTTCTTTACGTTCTTGAAGTACATCTTTAAATTGACTGGCAAAAAATCTATCTAGACCAGGAATTTCTAATTCTTTTGCCTTGGATCCTGCGGTTTCTACTTCTAACGAAACGATTCCCAAAATACGCTGCACAACACTTTGATTGATATTGATAGACTGAATACGATCTAACGGAATAGATTTGCGCTCTTTTTGCAAAAGTCCTTTTTGAATGATTAACTCATCTTCTTCAATATGAAAAGTGAAATAGATGTATTTAAGAACTGGTGATATTAAAGAAATGACAGCTATAAATGTTATAAATGCCGTCATGTACCATCCGTAATTCCCCATAGAGTTACTACCTATTGCAGCAAATAAAAAATAAAGCAGCAAACTCTTGATACTTTTCAAAAGGTAAAAGATGATAATCTTCTTACTTTGACGTTGTGGTGTCGATAAATCAAGCATAGGTGGAAAGTTTTCCAGAAATGTATTCCTTTAACTTTGCTGCATCTGCAGGATCTAGACCACTGATGCTTAAATCGCTAGCACTACCACCAGCAGTAAAGATGTCTAATTCACACAGTTTAAAAAGCCTATCTACTGGACCGTGATTGATCTCTGTATGTTGTATTCTATTAAAAGGAACCGTAATCTGACTGTGAAACAACCATCCTTTCCTATATGTAATATCTTGTTCTCTAAGGACATATCCTCTTACAAAGTACTCTTTATAAGAAAGAAAAATTACGGTCAGAAACAAAAGAAACCATAAACCTAAAGCCAGTTGCCATAACCATGGGACCTCTTCTACTAAGAAATAAAGCACGCCTACACCTATTAATAAAGGTATGAAAAACAACACCTTAGAAATTAACTTTTTGTTTAAAAAGCGCTTTGGGTGTTTTTGGAAATGGGTTTCTTCTATGCCTGGCAAACCAGTAGCGAGAATTTGATCGTTAGTCATCATGCTATATTAGTTGCATAAAAATAACTAATGTTCCCCTTTTTCTTATTTAAAAATCGAACTTTATGTTAATTGTAGTTATTAAGAAAAAAGATTCCCACAAAATATATCTATCGTATCCGTCTTCATTAACTAGCAATCTGATAAGGCTACATTAACTGCTAGTCCACCTTCCGAAGTTTCTTTATATTTAGTATTCATGTCTTGAGCAGTTTGCCACATAGTTTCAATCACTTTATCCAGAGGAACTTTTGCATTTTTGGCTTCATTATCAAGAGCCATTTCACAAGCGTTAATAGCTTTAATTGCTCCCATGGCGTTGCGCTCTATACAAGGAATTTGAACCAATCCGCCTATTGGGTCACAAGTTAATCCTAGATGATGTTCCATTGCGATCTCACTAGCCATAAGAACTTGTGCAGGTGATCCACCCATCAGTTCTGTCAAGGCTCCTGCTGCCATGGCGCTGCTCACTCCTATTTCTGCCTGACAACCGCCCATCGCCGCACTTATGGTAGCACCTTTTTTAAATAATGCCCCTATTTCTCCGGCAACGAGTAAAAACCTCTTTACATCTTGAAAATTTGCATCGTGATTTTCAATAGTCATGTAATACATCATTACTGCAGGTAGAACGCCAGCACTTCCATTAGTAGGCGCAGTCACTACTCTTCCTAAAGATGCATTTACTTCATTTACAGCTAGTGCAAAACAAGAAACCCATTTCAAAATTTCTCTAAACTTTACCTCTGTATTACGTATAGCTTCAATCCATTCTTCTTTATTTTCATAAGGCTTACCTTTTTGCAATCTAGCATGCGTATCAAATGCGCGTCTTCTTACTTTAAGTCCACCTGGCAAAATTCCCTCTGTATGACAACCTGTATACATAGAGTCCAACATCACATCCCAAATTTCTTTAAATTTTTGATCTATTTCTACAGGATCATGAAGGTACTCTTCGTTTTCAAGTACGACTTGTGAAACAGTTTTACCATCCCGATTACAGTAAGCAAGTAGCTCTGCTGCTTTCTCAATAGGTCTCGGGAAACACTCAAAAAGAGCCACTTGTTTTGCAGATCTTTTACGTTCTTTTTGAACAAAAAAACCACCACCAATACTGTAATAGGTTTCAAAAACTGTTTTACCATCTTCTAAAGTAGCCTTGAACCGAATTCCGTTAGGATGATATGGTAGAAAGTTACGATGAAAATGAATTTGCGTTTTAGGATCAAAGTCAATCAAATAAACGCCATCCAGTTGCAACACTTTTTGAGTTGTGATATAATCTATAATTTCAGGAATTTCTTGAATCGAGCAAGTAACAGGATCTGCATTTGTAAGTCCTAAAATACAGGCTAAATCTGTCGCATGACCTTTACCTGTTAATGAAAGTGAACCATAAAGATCTACCTCGATGGATTTTACTAAAGGCAACCTATTCTTATTTCTCAGTTTTACCAAAAAATCTCGCGCGGCACGCCATGGACCTAAAGTATGAGAACTAGAAGGTCCTACTCCTATTTTAAGCATATCAAATACGCTTATTGCTTCAATTTTTGGGGTGGTTGTAGACATAGAAATTTTAGTAATTGAGTTTCAAAAAACCAACGTCAAATATAATGGTATTTTAAAGAATATATAGTTAGGGCACATTAAAGATTATGATAATCATCATTTCAATTCTTAACCTTGTATCTGCTATCAATTGCTATTCTTCACAACTAATTTTTGTTACCATTATCTCGCTTTCGCGAAAGCGAAATTTAAATAGTCACTTTTCATGACGTGCTACATAAAATATAAATATGACAGTAAAAATGACATCGTGTCACTATGATTGTCATGGCACAAACATTGACTTATGCAGAACGTAAGTAAATTGAATAAAAATTAAAATACATTTATAATGAGTAAAATAATCGGAATAGACTTAGGTACAACAAACAGCTGTGTTTCTGTAATGGAAGGAAGCGAGCCTGTAGTAATTCCTAATGCTGAAGGAAAAAGAACTACTCCATCTGTAATCGCTTTTGTTGAAGGTGGTGAGATCAAAGTAGGTGATCCTGCAAAAAGACAAGCGGTTACAAATCCAACAAAAACGGTTGCATCTGTAAAGCGTTTTATGGGTAACAAGTTCAGTGAGGTTTCTAACGAGGCTGGACGTGTTCCTTATAGTGTGGTAAAAGGTGACAACGATACACCACGTGTGGATATTGATGGTCGTTTATATACGCCACAAGAATTAAGTGCAATGATTCTTCAAAAAATGAAGAAAACTGCTGAAGATTATCTAGGACAAGAAGTAACAGGTGCTGTTATTACTGTACCTGCTTACTTTAACGATTCTCAACGTCAGGCTACTAAAGAAGCTGGTGAGATTGCTGGTCTTAAAGTAGAGCGCATCATTAATGAGCCTACTGCTGCGGCACTAGCTTATGGTATGGATAAAAAAGATACCGATCAGAAGATTGTAGTATTTGATTTTGGTGGTGGAACACATGACGTTTCTATCCTAGAATTAGGTGATGGTGTATTTGAAGTTCTTGCAACTGATGGAGATACTCACTTAGGTGGTGATGATGTAGATGAGAAAATCATTGATTGGTTAGCAGACGAATTTAAGAGTGCTGAAGATATAGATCTTAGAAAAGACCCTATGGCTTTACAGCGTCTTAAAGAAGCGGCTGAAAAAGCAAAAATCGAGCTTTCTTCAAGTGCACAAACTGAAATCAACTTGCCTTATGTAACAGCAACGGCTTCAGGACCTAAGCACCTTGTAAAAACGCTTACAAAATCTGCTTTTGAAAAATTAATCTCAGACCTTGTAAAGAGAACTATCGAGCCATGTCAGACAGCATTGAAAAACGCTGGACTTTCTACAGGTGATATCGATGAAATCATTTTAGTAGGTGGATCAACTCGTATTCCTGCTGTACAAGAAGCAGTGGAGAAATTCTTTGGAAAAACTCCATCAAAAGGTGTAAACCCTGATGAAGTTGTGGCAATCGGTGCTGCGATCCAAGGTGGTGTTCTTACAGGTGATGTAAAAGATGTTCTTTTATTAGATGTAACGCCACTTTCTTTAGGAATTGAAACTATGGGTGGTGTGATGACTAAATTAATTGAGTCTAACACAACCATCCCTACTAAAAAGTCTCAAGTATTCTCTACGGCTGCAGATAATCAACCAAGTGTTGAGATTCACGTAATCCAAGGAGAACGCTCTATGGCTGCAGATAACAAAACTATCGGTAGATTCCATTTATCTGACATTCCACCAGCAAGAAGAGGTACTCCACAAATTGAAGTAACTTTTGATATCGATGCTAACGGGATTATCAAGGTAAGTGCTGAAGATAAAGCAACTGGAAAGAAACAAGATATCCGTATCGAGGCTTCTTCTGGTTTATCTGAAGAAGAAATCGAGAAAATGAAAGCTGATGCAGCTGCAAATGCTGAGTCTGATAAGAAAGCTAAAGAAACAGCTGATAAGTTAAATGCTGCTGATCAAATGATTTTCCAAACGGAAACTCAACTAGAAGAATTTGGTGACAAATTACCAGCAGATAAGAAAGCTCCTATTGAAGAAGCGCTTAACGAATTAAAAGCTGCTTTTGAAACTAAAGAACTTTCTGCAATTGATCCAGCATTAGAAAAACTGAATAAAGTTTGGACTGGTGTAACAGAAGAAATGGCAAAAGCACAACAAGAAGGTGGACAACCTGCAGGTGATGCTGGCGCTGGACAAGCTGCTGACGACACAAGCGATGTAGAAGATGTAGACTTTGAAGAAGTGAAGTAAGCAGGACATTAGTTTTGCTTATCCCAAACAAGCGCTAGCGCAGACTTGGGATCTCTATAAAGTAAGAAAGGCTCTGATTTATTTCAGAGCCTTTTTTGTTTCCATTTTTTTTTTAATAAACACAACCTTTTTTTCTAACCCTATAAAGATGAAGGTTATAAATAGATACTGACAAGTTTTAGAACCTTATAAGTTGGACAATAAGGACGTATCGATTGTATATAGAAACTCATAATTAATGAAATCATTGCACTACGCTTTCGCAAAAGCGCAACTTAATAAAATATGAAAACACGATAACATGAATGTTTATTTTAAATGGTTTATAACTATCATAAAACATAAGCAACTGTTTTGATATCCTATTAAAATCAAGCGCTGGTCATGAACTAAAACGGAAGAAATAATTATAAATAATATGTTGATAGATAATACTGATGCTTAATTCTAAATAATAGATTTATACTATATTAAATTTGTCATCAAATATTTAAAAGATGAAAAACATATTACTTTATTCTAGTATTACATTACTAGCGTTAACCGCGCTATTTGGTGGATATTACTATACGTTTCACATGAACAAAATTGGTGAGGCTGCTGCTACAGAAAGTAAAGCAGAATGTCCCCTAGGTTTTGGAAGTACAAAGTCAGGCGGATCCATGACAAAAAGTGAAGGAAAGACTAATCAGCAATGGTGGCCTAATTCTTTAGACTTAAGCGTCCTGCGTCAAAACAGCGACATGTCTAATCCGCTGGGAGAAGAGTTTAATTATAAAGAAGAGTTTGAGAGTCTAGATTATGATGCTCTTAAAAAAGATATTGAATTAGCACTAACAGATTCAAAAGAATGGTGGCCAGCAGATTTTGGCAATTATGGAGGCTTATTTATAAGAATGGCATGGCACAGTGCTGGTACTTATAGAACTGGTGATGGTCGCGGCGGCACACGTGAAGGAAAACAACGTTTTGCACCACAAAACAGCTGGCCTGATAACGCAAACCTAGATAAAGCACGCAGACTATTATGGCCGGTAAAACAAAAATACGGTCAGAAAATCTCTTGGGCAGATTTAATGATTCTAGCAGGAAACGTTTCTTTGGAAACGATGGGCTTTGAAACACTAGGATTTGCTGGTGGTCGTGAAGATACTTGGGAACCACAAAACAATGTATATTGGGGATCTGAAGGTGAAATGTTAGGTGATGAACGTTATAATGAAGATAGAGAATTAGAAATGCCACTTGCTGCAGTACAAATGGGACTGATTTATGTAAATCCAGAAGGACCTAACGGTAATCCAGATCCAGTACTTGCTGCACATGATATACGTCAGACTTTTGGACGTATGGGAATGAATGATGAAGAAACTGTTGCGCTTATCGCTGGTGGACACACATTAGGAAAAACACATGGTGCAGCTAGCGGTGAAAATCTAGGTGCTGCTCCAGAAGGCGCTGCCATTGAGGAGCAAGGAATGGGATGGAAAAGTAGTTATAAAACTGGTAAAGGTCCAGACGCTGTAACTTCTGGTCTAGAAGTAACCTGGACCAACACACCTACACAATGGGGAATTGGTTATTTTAAAAGTTTATTTGAGCACGAGTGGAAACTGACTAAAAGTCCTGGTGGCGCACACCAGTATGAAGCTGTGAATCCAGAAAAAATGTATCCGCACGCGTTTGATAAGAATAAAGAGGTCGCTCCTACTATGTTGGTGACAGATTTATCGATGATCAAAGATCCAGAATACTTAAAAATATCTAAGAGGTTCTATGAAAATCCTAAGGAATTTGATGCCGCTTTTGCGAAAGCGTGGTTCAAACTAACTCACAGAGACATGGGGCCTAGTTCCACGTATTTAGGACCAGAAGTTCCTAAAGAGCAATTTAAATGGCAAGATCCAGTACCAGCGAGAGATTACAACCTAGCAACCGCTTCTGATATCAACACACTGAAAAGGAAAATAGAAGCGTCTGGTTTAACCACTAATGAATTAGTAACTACGGCATGGAATGCTGCTTCTACGTATCGTCATGGTGACCGTCGTGGTGGCGCAAATGGTGCAAGAATCCAATTAGAGCCGCAAGTAAGTTGGGCATCTAATAATCCAGAACAATTGAAAAAAGTGTTACAAGTTTATACAGATATTAAAAAGGGATTTGATACTGGAAGTAAAAAAATATCTATGGCAGATCTTATCGTGTTAGGTGGTAACGTTGCTGTTGAAGAAGCTGCACAAAAAGCTGGCTACACGATTACCGTACCTTTTACAGCCGGAAGAACAGATGCAACACAAGCACAAACAGATGTTGAAGGAATTAATTTATTAGCACCACTAGCCGATGGATTTACAAATTTCCAGCAAAAAGAATACACACTTACACCAGAACAATTGCTAATTGATAAAGCACAACAATTAACCTTAAGTGCGCCAGAAATGACCGTTTTAGTAGGTGGAATGAGAGCGTTAGGTGCTAATTATGATGGATCTAATACTGGAATCATGACAGATAATGCTGGAGTATTATCTAATGATTTCTTTAAAAATCTATTGAGTATGGAGTACAGCTGGAAGCCTATAGAAGGTAACAAGAATCTTTTCAATATCGTAGAACGCAACACCACAAATAAAAAATGGGATGCGACGCGTGTAGATTTAATATTTGGTTCTAACTCTGAATTAAGAGCCATATCAGAAGTTTACGCCAGTGGTGATGCTAAGGAACGTTTTGTAAACGATTTTGTAGCCGCATGGAGTAAGGTGATGCACTTAGATCGTTTTGATTTGATGTAATATTCATAATTTTCAAGCAAGCTTTAAAATCCTCAAATAATTAGTTTGAGGATTTTTTTATTTTTTAAATTTTAAAATAGTTAAGAAAGTATATAGTTATTCTTTACTTGTTCATTACCAATTACATTTAAGTAATAATTCAATTATATCTTAAGTCTAACTGTTATAGAATAAATGAGAGGTATATTTATAGTCGACAACAGAATTATAAAATAAATATGATTTACAAATCAATTTGTTTTAGAGAAAATAGAATATTTTTAATTTAATAGCAAAAGGTTAATTTTAATGTCAAGCCATACATTTATAACGGAACATTGTGACCTATGTGATCATAAAATCACAGATTTTAAAACTGGAATCCGTTGTGGATTGACGTACCAAAAACCTCAATTTTATAAAACTTGCTCTAAAATATCTTTAAAGAAAGTATTAGAATTAAGAATAAAGGATATTCATTTAGAGTTAGATCAATACCGGCGATCTAGATTCAAAACCTATTACCATTTTATATTTTACATAGGCGTTGGTTTATTACTAATTGCAACTGGTTGTGGTCTCGGTTTTCATATAAACGATTTTGAGAAAAGTTCGCATGTATTAATTCTACCGTTACTACTTACTCTTTCTTGCATTCCTTTTTTTGGAATCTCTATCAAGACATTAAATAAATATAAACAAGCGACTGCCGCAGCTAGGAACAAACAACAACAACTAGACAAAATCCTCAACCTTTATGGTATTACTTATGATATAAAGATTTCATATTCTGACGAATTTCATGGAACTCAAGAAGTATTCTTAGAATTAGATATTAAACGTCATTAAGTAAACTAGAAACTTTTTTAACTCAATACCTAAAATGCAAAAACTCACCACTACCCTAATTCTATTGTTCTTCTTTCAATTTGCTGTTTCACAAAATGAAACGGTTGATAAAATGAAAGCGCAAGTGTCTGAAATGATTGATCAAATAAGTGATAGAGATACGTTTACACTTACTATTTTTAAAGATAATATGGTTCCCATAGAACTGCTGAGAAAATCTGCAGATGCTCTAGAATTAGGAATGTCAGAAGAAAATAAAGCCATCGTTAAGTCTATAAAAAGAGCTGATTACAATAAATTATTGAAAGAAGATCACGATGCAATAATGGCCGAGGCAAATAAGCATAACATCAACTGGAAAAAAATTAAATTTGTAGACTTACTGTACAAATCAAAAGGTCTTTTTAAATTAAGTCAGCCAGGTTTTGAATGTTTATTGATATTTAAAGATAAAACTCAAAAAGATATACTCTTTACACTAAGAGTAGACTTCATTATGTTAGGAACAGATCCTTACATTCTTGAGATGGACGATTTAAAAAAACAATTAAAATAGAAGACATATTTGATTTCTTCAAAATTATCAAAGAATAAAAATAGCATGCAAGATTTAAAAAATAAAAAAGCCATCATAACCGGTGGTAGCCGTGGATTAGGAAAAGCTACTGCAATAGCATTTGCCAAAGAAGGAATAGATGTTGCCGTCACCGGTAGAAATGAAAAAGCATTACAAACAACGGTAAAAGAGTTACAAGAAATAGGTGTTAAAGCTACCTATGCCGTATTTGACATCGGTAATTATGATGAAGTGCAACAACATATCAAAACATTAGTTACCGATTTAGGTGGTGTAGATATTCTAGTAAACAACGCTGGTATGGCAGCATTTGGAACCTTAAATGAAATGCCAGTAGAGCAATGGAGTCAGATCATACAAACTAACGTTATGGGAATGTATTATGTCACTAAAGAAGTGCTACCCTATTTGATAGAACAAAATCATGGTGAGATTATTAACGTCTCGTCTACCGCTGGATTAAGTGGTAATGCGAGTACATCGGCGTACTCTGCATCAAAATTTGCCGTTATTGGTATGTCAGAATCCTTGATGAAAGAAGTACGCAAAAACAATATTAGGGTTTGCACACTAACACCTAGTACCATAGCAACAGATATGGCAGTAGATCTAGGAATTGCTGACAAAGAATCTGAAGACAGTGTTTTACAACCAGAAGACTTTGCACAGTTAATTGTTGCAGGATTAAAACTACCTAAAAGAGCCATGTTAAAAAGTGCTGCTTTATGGTCTACAAATCCTTAAAACGTGAATTGTAATATAGCGCGCCAAGTTCTTAATACTGTTTTTTTAAAACTCATTCCACTTGAGATGTAATGAACTAATAAGTGATCATGATTTAGTTATATATTTTATAAGGTTCTCGCTTTCGCGAAAGCGGAAACAATCAACTTAAAATAGAAATCACCAATCCATTAAATTTAAGATAAGTGATTTGCCGGCAAAACGGATAACCCTAACTTTGTAAAAAAAAGGAATGCAAAAGATACAACTAGCTACAGACTTAGAATTTTCAAGAATCGTATTGGGAATGTGGCGTTTGTTAGATTGGGAGAAAACAGATCAAGAATTACTTTCTTTCATCAAAGAATCTATCGAATCTGGCGTCACCACTTTTGATCATGCAGATATTTATGGAAACCATGAATGTGAGGCTGTCTTTGGAAAGGTGATGAAAAATCAATCTGCGTTGCGCGATCAAATGCAGCTGGTTTCTAAATGTGGTATCAAACTAACCACAGATAAGTTTCCTGATAGAGAGGTAAAATATTATGATTACAGCGCCTCCTATATTATTTCTCAGGCAGAGGAATCGCTTAAAAATTTAGAAACAGATTACCTAGACGTTTTGTTACTTCATAGACCATCGCCTTTTTTTAATCCAGAAGAAGTGGCAAAAGCTTTTGATCGTTTAAAGTCTAGCGGTAAAGTAAATCATTTTGGCGTTTCTAACTTCCTTCCTTTGCAATTAGAGTCATTACAGACCTATGTAAATGAGCCGTTAGTGACTAATCAAATTGAAATATCACCATACAGTTTAGAGCATTTTGAGAACCAAAACCTAGATTACCTTATCAGTAAAAAAATAGTTCCTATGGCCTGGTCACCTCTTGCTGGTGGCGAGTTACTACATCCTAAAACTGATAAAGGAACTAGAGCTTTAAAAGCTATCAAAAAAGTAGCACAAGAAATAGGGGAATCACAACTGGATAAAGTCATTTACCAGTGGTTATTGATGCATCCATCTCAAATTATTCCTATTCTAGGAACTGGAAAAATAGAACGTATCAAAACGGCTGTTGCCTCACTAGATATCAAAATGTCTTTGGAACAATGGTTTCAAATTTACATTGCGGCTTTAGGTAAGGAATTGCCTTAATGAATTATTAATAATTCCGCTTTCGCGAAAGCGAGATCCCAACAAACTAAATCCCCAGATCGTACCTTTGAAATATAAATAAAACACGTGGCTAGAAGAGTACCTGCATCCATAAAAGAACAAAGCAAAAAAGGAAAAACGTTTTCCTTTAGTGCATTAAAAACCTTACCTAGATTTTTCAAAGAAATCTGGCGCGTAAGTCCTAAACTCTTTGTGACCAACTTTACAGCGAGATTACTTACCGCTATTAGTCCGGTGGTTTTATTATGGGTAGGAAAATTAATTATTGATGAAGTAATTTTACAAATATCTTTAGAAGAACAGGATTTATCGCAACTATGGAAGTACGTTGCCATAGAATTAAGTGTCGCTGTTATTGCAGATTTATTAAATAGATTGATCAACCTTACCGATGGTTTAATAGGTGATTTATATTCTAATGCTTCATCTGAGAAAATTATTAGAAAAACAAATGAGCTGACTTTAGAACAGTTAGAAGATCCTGATTTTTACGACAAATTAGAACGTGCTAGACAACAAACTAGTGGTCGTGTAGGATTGATGAGTGCTTCTTTGAGTCAGGTACAAAGTATCATTTCTATAGCTTCTTTGATTGCAGGTTTGATTTATTTTGAACCCTTGCTTATCATACTTTTAGTTTTAAGCATTATTCCTTCTTTTATAAATGAGGCAAAATACAGCACGCACCGCTATTCTGTAGCACGCAGCTGGACAGCCGAACGTCGAGAATTAGACTATTTACGGTTTATAGGTGCTAATAATCAAACGGCAAAAGAAGTAAAGCTTTTTGGACTGACCGATTACATTGCTGCTAGATTTAAAAAGCTATCGGGCAATTATTATGAGATCAATAAAAAGCTATCTATCAAACAAAGTATTTATGGTTCGTTATTTAATGTTTTGGGAATACTTTCTTATTACGGTGCTTATATCTTTATCATTTTTAAGGTAATTACTGGTGTTTTAACCATCGGTGAATTGACTTTTCTTTCTGGATCATTTAATAGGTTAAGAAATAACCTTCAAAGCTTTTTCTCTAGGTTCACTTCTATTTCAGAAAGCTCACTTTACTTAAGAGATTATTTTGATTTCTTAGATATTGAAGTGACGGATGAAACAACCGCCTACACTCCTATTCCGGCAGAGATAAAAGATGGTTTTGAGATTAGAGATGTTCATTTTAGTTACAACGGTAGTGATACAGAAGTTTTAAAAGGTATTAGTTTTAAAATTAAAGCTGGTGAAAAAATAGCTTTCGTAGGTCAAAACGGTGCTGGAAAAACCACTTTGATCAAATTGATATTAAGATTCTATGAACCTACAAAAGGAGAAATACTTCTAGATGGTATCAATATATCTCAATTTAATAAACAAGAATATAGAAAACGTTTCGGTGTGATTTTTCAAGACTTCTTCAAATATGAATTTAGCTTAAGAGAGAATATCGCGGTAGGAAATATAGACGAGATTGCAAATGATCCTATGATTAATGATGCTGCACAACGCAGTCTAGCAGATCAAGTGGTTGCCGTGATGACAGGTGGCATTGATCAACAACTAGGAAGACGTTTTGCAAAAGGCCAAGAATTGAGTGGTGGACAATGGCAAAAAGTAGCTCTTGCCCGTGCTTATATGAAAGATGCAGATGTTATTGTGCTTGATGAGCCTACCAGCGCACTAGATGCACAAGCTGAATACGACGTTTTTGAACGTTTTATAGGACTTACTAAAGGAAAAACCAGTATTATTATTTCTCATCGATTCTCTACCGTTAGAATGGCAGATCGTATTCTTGTTCTAGAAGATGGAATCGTTGCAGAAATAGGCACGCATGAAGAATTAATGGCAGCTCCTCAACTTTATGAGCAATTATTTAATTTACAGGCTGCAGGTTATCAATAAAGAATTCAACTTGTTCCAGCTTTTTTTTAGGAAGTTGTTGTTCTAAAAATTATAATTATGAAACAATTATTTTTAATCATTGGATTATTAACTACCGCTTATAGCACCACAGCGCAAAATCTACATCTTTACGGAGGCGATGACTATACGGTGTATTTAGGCTGTTTAGATTGTTCTCGTTTTGATAGTAAATCTATCTGGAATGCTTTTGGTGATTATGGCAGCAGCTTTAGTAATACCTCAATATGGAATGATTTGAATAACTATGGAGATGCAAACAATCCATTTTCACCATGGAATACCGTTTCTAACAAAGCACCAAAAATTATGGATGATGCTGGTAAATTTCAAGGTTATTTAAGTGCTAATTTATCTTTAAAAGGTCGCGCTACTTCAAGGCTAGCAGGTGAATTAGTGAAAAAATATGAAGAAATACCAACCGATTTAGGAAAATGGTACAAGAAATTGATAGTAGATTACAGTAAGTTGTAGTTTTTAATTAAGTTAAAACTTGGTGGCAAACCCTTTGCAACCATCGCTGTCGCTCTTATGCTTTTTTTCCTTCCGCTGTATGGAAATCCTGGACTGGGAAATTATTTTATTCTAGCCAGGTTCAAAGCAAAATCTGAATACAACAGATTAAAACATAAGGGTAAAAAAGCGTTTCCCTTTTTCAAAGGGGAAAATTTAATTCGTCTACGAATTAAATAAGGGGTTTTGCAATACTGGAAAATTTCTACTAAAATTCTTTAATGAAAAAAATCAAAGCAAACACTTGGCGATCATCGCTGTCGCTTCTTTACTTTTTTCTGTTTTCAAAGAGAAATGCTGGTCTGATATTTTGTACTCATCTTAAGAATTATTTAATATCGCTTTAAAAATAATCGATCCATCTGATTTAACAGTTGTTGAAATAGTCTAAATCAAAAAAGCTCGAGAATGATTTCTCGAGCTTTTTTTATGATTTTGAAATTGAGATATTAACTTAATTTCTTTGCATTCTTTACTTTTTGCTTAGTAAGCGCCAGTTCTAACACATTACTCATATCACTTACATAATGAAATGTAAGACCTTTTAAATAATCTGCCTTGATTTCTTCAATGTCTCGACGGTTTTGCTCACAAAGAAGGATTTCTTTAATTCGTGCACGCTTTGCAGCAAGAATTTTTTCTTTGATCCCACCTACAGGCAATACCTTACCTCTAAGTGTAATTTCTCCAGTCATCGCGATACTTTTCTTTACCTTTCTTTGAGTAAACAGAGAAACTAGAGAAGTTAACATCGTTACACCTGCACTAGGTCCGTCCTTAGGTGTTGCGCCTTCTGGAACATGAATATGCACGTTGTAATTATTAAATATAGAACTGTCTATTCCTAATTCATCAGCATTTGATTTGATGTACTCCATTGCGATGGTAGCACTTTCCTTCATTACTTTTCCTAGATTACCAGTAATCGTAAGGTTTCCTTTTCCTTTTGAAAGAATGGATTCTATAAAAAGAATATCGCCTCCTACTCTAGTCCAAGCTAATCCTGTAACTACACCAGCAACCTCGTTATTTTCGTACTTATCACGCTCCATTTTAGGAGCTCCTAGGACGTTGATAACTGTATCATTTGTCACTTTAAGGTCGTATTCTTCTTCCATCGCAATGCTTTTGGCTGCATAACGCACCATTTTTGCGATTTGCTTGTCTAAAGATCTGACACCACTTTCACGTGTGTAACCTTCTACAATTTTCTCTATTTGTGGCTTTCCCACTTTAATATGAGACTTATCCAGACCATGCTCTTTCAGCTGCTTAGGCAGTAAATGTTGTTTACCTATTTCAACCTTTTCCTCAATCGTATAACCGGTTACATTAATAATTTCCATACGATCGCGCAATGCTGGTTGTATAGTGTTTAAGCTATTACTAGTGGCGATAAACATGACTTTACTTAAATCAAATCCCATTTCTAGGAAATTATCATAAAAAGCGTTGTTTTGCTCTGGATCAAGAACCTCTAGCATTGCACTTGATGGATCACCATTATGCGAGCTGCTTAACTTATCGATTTCATCCAGTACAAAAACAGGATTAGAAGTTTTTGCTTTTTTGATGCTTTGTATAATACGTCCTGGCATCGCACCTATATAGGTTTTACGATGTCCACGTATTTCTGCTTCGTCACGCAATCCACCTAGAGAAATACGTACATATTCTCTTCCTAAAGCCTCTGCAACAGATTTACCTAATGAAGTTTTACCAACTCCTGGAGGTCCATAAAGACACAAAATAGGAGATTTCATATCATTACGCAGTTTTAAAACAGCTAGATACTCTATGATACGTTTCTTTACTTCTTCTAGACCGTAATGATCACGATCTAGAATTTTCATCGCACGTTTTAGATCAAAGTTGTCTTTAGAAAACTCGTTCCAAGGCAAATCAAGGATAAGATCTAAATAATTGCGCTGTATGGAGTATTCCGCTACTTGCGGATTCATTCTCTGCATCTTAGAAAGTTCCTTTTCAAAATGCTCCTTTACCTTATCGTCCCATTTCTTCTTTTTTGCACGCTGGCGCATTTCGTCCAGTTCTTGATGAGAAGAAACGCCGCCTAATTCATCCTGAATAGTTTTCATTTGCTGGTGCAAGAAATACTCACGTTGTTGCTTATTGATATCTGTCTGTACTTTAGACTGAATATCATTCTTAAGCTCCAGTTTCTGACGCTCTATATTCATAAAGCGCAAGGTTTCTAATGCTCTTTCTTTCAAGTCATTGATTTCAAGAACTTTTTGCTTCTCCTCTACTTTCAAATTCATGTTTGAAGAAACAAAATTCACAAGGAAAGAATCAGACTCTATATTTTTGATGGCAAAAGAAGCCTCTGTAGGAATGTTAGGACTTTCTTTAATTATTTCTAAAGCTAACTCCTTAATTTTTTCAATGATAGCCTTAAATTCAGGATCATTTTTAATAGGTCTTACATCTGGGGTGTCTTTTGCTACTGCCGTAATGAAAGGTTGCTCTGTAACGATTTCACCCATTTCAAAGCGTTTTTTACCTTGAATGATGACTGTGGTATTTCCATCTGGCATTTTAAATGTCTTCAGGATTTTTGCAACCACACCAGTCTTATGTAAATCTTCGAATGAAGGTTCTTCTACCTCTTCATTATTTTGTGCAACAACACCTATTGCAATACCTTTTTTATTTGCGTCTTGTAATAATTTTATAGATCTATCACGTCCTGCAGTAATAGGGATTACAACACCTGGAAATAAAACCATATTGCGCAATGGTAATATAGGCAAGGTTTCAGGCACACTTTCGTTATTCATTTCTTCCTCGTCTTCACTGCTCAAAAGAGGAATAAATTCCGCGTCTTGATCAAATTCTTGAAGTGACAAGTTGTCTATTGAAAATTTCTTTGGTTTAAACATATCTTTTTCAGTCGCCACAATGTCATATAGACGGATGGCATTAATTTTTTAATTTTATTTTTTGAACGAGCTTGATAAGTGTATCACTTTCGCGAAAGCGGAATTTAAACAATCAACATATTACATATCAACACGTTAAACAACCTACTAACTCGTCAACTAGAAGGTTTTTACACCTGCTAACAAATACTATTTATATAAAAATTCAAATTCCTTGCCATTAAGTGTAACATGATGGAATTAATTGCATCTTTAAAGCGTAACACTAACCAAGTGACCTTAACCATAACCGAAATAGAACTTTATAACCTCTGTGAAAGAGGTGATCGCAAGGCACAAATGCGCGTCTATGATCAATATGCAATAGGTATGTACCATGTTGCATTAAGAATCGTAAAAGACACAACACAAGCCGAAGATATTATGCAAGAAAGTATGATCACCGCGTTTGCTAAAATGAAGCAATGGAACCGAGAAGCAACATTCGGCAGTTGGTTAAAAAGAATAGTTGTCAATAATAGCCTGACACATTTAAAGAAAGAAAAGAGAATGCCTAAAGTTGCTTATGATGATGTTGCTTATGAAATGGAGAATCAAGTAGATGAGCAAATTGATATGGAGGCAGCTGGAATGACAGCAAAAAAAGTACTTCAAGTAATGAACCTTCTTAAAGATAATTACAGACAGGTTTTAACATTGAGCTTAATTGAAGGTATGGATAATGAAGAAATAAGCCAGATTATGGGAATTTCTAACGCGATGTGTAGAACGACCATTTCTAGGGCAAAAGAGAGTTTGAGAAATAAAATGCAACTGATATGAAAAAGCACATGAAAGATTGGTTTGCAGAACAAGATTTTAATACAGAATCATTGCCTAGTGGCCATAGAAGTAGGTTTTTAGAAAAGTTAAATGCTGCTGGTGAAGAAGATGTAAGTATCATAGATAAACATGATCTTGATAGAACAGATGAAGATAAAAAGGTCATTTCTATGAACTCTTGGTTGAAATGGTCGCTAGTGGCCGGACTGGCACTTTTAATAGGCATTGCTGGATTTAATTTCACTATCAAAACCACTATGAATGATGGTCTTTCTAGTGTCTCACCAGAAATGGCGCAGGCTCAAGATTTCTTTACTAATACGATCCATCTAGAATTAGAAAAATTAAATAAAGAACAATCACCAGATACAGAACGTATTATAATTGATGCAAAAAATGCGTTGAATAAGCTAGAAGCAGATTACAAGTCGATCAAGGCAGACTTTAAAATAAATAATGATAGTAAAGCAGTGATCGCTGCAATGATTCAAAATTTTCAAAATAGAATCGATTTATTAGAAACTGCTTTAGAGCAAATTGAACAACTGAAGAATTTTAAAGAACAAGACAATGAAACAATTATATAAATTTAGCATATTGCTGTTTTTACTACCAGCACTAATTGCCGCAGGTCCTGGTTATGGAAAATATACCAAGTCTAAAAAACTCAATAAATCTTTTACGGTAAACAAAAACTGTATGGTGGATATACAGAACGAATTTGGTAATGTGACCATAACCACATGGGATCAGCCTACCGTATCTATAGATGTTACCGTGGAAGTAAGTGGCAATAATGAAGAGCGTGTGGATCGCCAGTTACGAGAGATAGACGTAGATTTTAATGCTTCAGCTTCTAAAGTAAGTGCTAGAACTGATGCTGAACAAAAATCTTCTAGTAACGGTAGTTTATGGAACACATTATTTAATAGTGATTCTAGTAATAATTCTAATATGAAGATCAATTATATCGTTAAGATGCCTATTACGGCTACATTAGACATCACTAACGATTATGGAACAATAGTACTAGATCGATTAGAAGGAAATGCAAAAATCAGATGTGATTTTGGCAGATTAGATATTGGTCAACTTTTGGGCAATAATAATGAGCTGAGATTTGATTACACTAATAATTCACATATTGATTATATGAAATCAGGAACTATTAGAGCAGATTTCAGCAGTTTTGAATTATATGGATCAGAAAAAGTAGATTACAAAGGCGATTATACTAAAGCAAAATTTGAAGATGTAAAAAAATTAGATTTTAATGGAGATTTTTCTACTATACAGGTAGATGCTGTAATAAAAATAATAGGACGTGGTGATTACTCTACTATTAAGATAGGGACTATTCAAAAAAGTGTTGATTTGAATACAGATTTTGGTTCCATTCATATTAATGAATTAAGTGCTGATATACTGACAGCTGCAATTAAATCAGAATATACAGGTATAAAAGTAGGATTCCACCCTAATGCTTCTTTTAAATTTGACATTGATACAGAATTTGCAAGTATTAAACTATCTGATGATCTTACGATTACTCGATCAGAAAATGATACCACAGATAAGCAACGTTCTGGATATTACGGCAATAAAGATGCGCTTACTACCATTAACATTAGATCTAGTTTTGGCGGTGTAAGTCTTAAGAGAAACTAATTTATTTTCAATCAACAACTAACTATTAAAATCAAAAATATGAAGAATACAATCGTACTTCTAGTTATACTACTAGGCTTTAACAATGTTAATGCGCAATGGTGGAAAAGCAATAAACGCGTGAAAGGCAATGGAGAAGTGATCTCAAAAACTTTTAACACGAGTGATTATGATAAAATATCCGGTAGTAATAGTATTGATATTACATTGGTTAAAGGAAAAGAAGGAACTATAACTGTCCAGGCAGAGTCTAATATTATGGAACATCTAGAAATAGAAGTTAACGGTAATAAATTAGAAATAGGAATTGAAGATGGATATAATATCAATACGCGAAAGGGAATTAAAGTAAGGGTTCCAGTGGAAAAAATATTTAGTTTGAGTATGGCAGGAAGTGGTGATATAAAAAGTAATATGACTTTAAAATCTAGGGATATGCAAATTTCTGTTGCAGGAAGTGGCGATATAGCAGTCGCTGTAGAATCTGAAAAGCTTGATGTAAGCATTGCAGGAAGTGGAGATGTAAAAATAAGTGGTCGTACAGAATATCTAGATGCAAGCGTTGCAGGAAGTGGTGGGATCAGTGGTTTTGATCTAAAAGCAAATCATGTAGATGCCTCCATCGCAGGAAGTGGCGACGTATCTGTTTACTGTACCGGTGGAAAATTGAAAGCCTCTATCGTAGGTTCCGGAGATTTACGATATAAAGGTACTACTAGTGAAGTAAAGAAAAACATCATGGGTAGTGGGGAAATCACAAAAATGTAAAGAATAATATCAAAAGTTTGATGAAAAATAAAATTCCTAAATCAATAAGTTAATTTGGGAATTTTTATTCTTTTACAATTACAAAAGGTTATTTTGGTAGTATCTCATTAACTGTATAAGTAGTTAAAAAAGGCTTAGGTGATGACCCAAGCCTTTTTTATTTTAAATTTCACACAGATATGAACCAATAAGGTTTATTCAAGGACGATTTTTTTTAAACAGTTCAAAACGGGAGATGAACTCACTGATTTCTTAAAGCAACTTCAAAAGCGAGGTATTGAAAAAATGCTAAAAGGCTAGCTTGATGCTCACTTAGACTATTTAAACACATGAAACAAAGTCCAACTTACAATAAACGTAAAGGATACGGCACTAAAAAGGTGAGGACTATCTTTGGTGAGTCAGAGATTAAAGTTTCCAGAGATCGTGATGCCTCATTTAACCCCATATTTGTTGCCTAGCAGAAGAGACCTTTGGAGCCGGTATATCTAGTTGGTATGAAAGCTATTGTATTGTCTTTAAGGTGCAACTCTAAAGTGATTCATAAAATCGTTTACACAGCTGTAGGGTTTTGTAGGAATGGTAAAAGTGAATGTGCTTACTAATATGAAAGCTTTTTACTGAGATATGAAGCAGATTTATAACGCGCCTACAAAACAAGCCGCAAAAGCTGCTCTAAAAGACTTTGCAGATAAATGGGAAGACAAGTACTCTTACGCTGTCAAAAGATGCTATGACAACTGGAAAGACCTTACCGTTTTCTTTGAGTTCCCTTAAGAAATCAGAAAATACAGCAAAAACAAATTATCCTTTCCAACAGATGATGCCGTTATGAAATCTATATAATGGGCAGTAAGGGAAGCGACTAAAAAATGGTCTATGCCCATCAAAAACTCGAGTATTGTACTCTATCAGTTGCTAACCATTTATAAAGAAAGGGGCTAATTATAAACTCATTTAAAGTCAAACCCAAGCTGTTTTAACTTACACTGTTTAGGGGATAGTGTCCAAAAAAATCTCAATGAAGCTAGCTTCATTGAGATTTAAATAATAATTTTAATGCTTTACGTATCGGTTATTTAGGACTGGACAACCTCTTTCTTATCGTGGATTCAAGACTACATCTACACGTGCCAAAAGATCTTCATAGTGGTATCTATTTACTTGGTTTGAAGAAGAATTTCTTCTACTAGGCAACGTAGATTGTAGCGTTTTCAACTCTCCTCTAACTAAAGCTCTCAAATCACTTTGATTGATGTTAAAACTGCTACGGCTAGGATCTTCTGTCATTAAATATTCCAGTCTGTCGACATAAGCTCTTTGAAGATTTCTCTTATAAATATCTACTTTACGAGACGTAAAAATACCTTTTCTTACATCTTGCATCATCTCTAATGCACTGTAGTAATTACTACCAACAGTTTCTGAATTGATCAATCTACCGATACGGTCAAAACTTAACAAACTATTTAAATGACGTGTTTGTACCGATCTAAGTACATCAAAATAACCATCTGGATTGATATTCTGAACGATGTTTTTATCGATCAACCAATTAGGAGTATCAAACACATTTTCTTTGATCCATTGTACTGATTCTTTTTGGGTTTTCTTGTCTACAACATTGTAAACAGTTCCAGATTGAGTAGGCTTTTTAAGGTCTTCATTAACGCCACCTACATTGGTTACCACATGACCTACATATCTAGACCATACTCCTAATAACTCACCATATAACTCACCTAGATCTTCATAATTATCAGTTTGTTCTGAGGTCCAATCTGATAAATTCTTTGCAACTATTTTTAAATTCTTCATTCCATACGTACTCGCCTTCACTGGATCATTACCTATAGATTCTGTTTGAGATTGTGGATCAAAACGACTTCTTTGTTGTCCAAACTTATATTTAGGATCGTCAGCTTTTTCCATGATCCAGCTGTTTAAGGTGTTTACTTCAGACTCTGGTGTAGTTGCATTAGGAATTACACGGTAACCCCAATTAGTTGCATAATGGTCGTAAGGACCCATCTGACGTACAAATCTTATATTTTCATCTCCAGGTTGTGCAATGTAATTGTATCGAGCATAATCCATTAAACTAGCTGCGATACCATTTTCTTGAGTAAAATCACCATCTCTATAATCTTCTACATCATAAGCATAACTAGCTGCCATGTTGTGAGGAAACCCTAAGGCATGACCTACTTCATGTGCAATCACCTGACGCATCATCTCTCCTATTTCCTTTTCTTCTGTATCCAGTGTTCTTGCACTAGGATTTGCCGCTCCGGTTTCTAGTAAATATCTATTTCTATAAGATCTTAAATGATTGTGGTACCAGATAATATCACTTTCTATGATTTCTCCACTACGTGGATCGCTTACGGATGGTCCTACCGCATTACGAGTTGTGCTGGCTACATAACGTACCACAGAATAACGTATATCTTCTGGACTAAAATCTGGATCTTCCTCTTTTGAAGGTGCATCTCTCGCTATAATTGCATTTTTAAATCCTGCCGTTTCAAATGGTTTTTGCCAGTCTTCAATTCCTTGTTTGATATATTCTTTTAAGCTTTCAGGAGTTCCTGGATCCAGATAATAAACAATAGGTTTTACCGGTTCTACTAGTTCACCACGAGCATAGGCTTCTGGATCCTTAGGTTCTAACCTCCATCTGCGTATATAGGTTTTCTCGTCTGCTTTTAATGCTTTACTAGAATAATCAATTTGATTAACCGTAAAAAAGCCTACTCTAGAATCAAATAGTCTAGGTGTCATAGGAACCTCTGGCAATAAAATCATGGATTGATTTACTTGCATACTTATAGAACCTACTGATCTATTTGATGGTGGCTCTGCTGCGGTAAATGTAAAATCTTGTTTAACCTCTATGTTTTCTGGAAATGATTTTACAGAATTGATAAAACTTCTATCTCTATCCAGGCTTCTTACTTTATAGGCTCTTCTTAATCCTGGACTTAAACCACTAATTGAAGGAACATCAGAGCTTAGAAATTTTGTTACATCAATAACTACAGCCGTAGAATCCTGACTGAATGCCTTAATGTCAAAGGCATATATGGTAGGTTCGTAGTTATTAACTTTTACAGAGTTATTAATCGCTGCATTTTCATCCAAAGCTACTTCAGAATATGATTTTACTTTAATTAAAATTTTATCTTGAAAACGCTCCCAAGCCACTAATTGCTGGTTAGTTTTACTACCAGCATTCATGTATCCACCACCTAGATTAGAAGGTATTTGCGCAATACGCGTGACCCATAACATATCTTTTTCAAGTAAGTTGTTTGGAATCTCGTAGAAAAAATTATCATCTACTTGATGCGTTTTAAACAATCCTTCATCAGTAATTGCGTCTTTTGTAATTACCTTGTTGTAGCTTTTAAATTTTGACTTTTTTTTGCTTGAGGCTTCTGTTGATTGTTTTTCTTTTTGAGCTACAGCTTTTTGAGTGGTTTTACAACTACCTAGTAACAAGGTTGTAGAAAGTAAAACACTTGCGAAAATGGTTCTTTTCATTGGATTAATTTTCTTAATTGATTGCCACAAAATAGAAAATTAAAAGATAGATTTTTTAATGCTCATAAAAGCTTAACAAAACTCTAAGAGAATCCTTAATAATCAATTTAAAAAACTATTTTTAGTATTGGTAATCATACAAGTTGTATTTAAGTTTGAATATGATGAAGTAAAATACCGTAGAGCAATACATCAATAATGAAAAGTCCATAAATCATTTATAATACAAAAAAGAGGTAATAAATGCTTTTTCTCTTGCTTTCGCGGAAGCGGAATAAAAATAGCCTTTTGAATTCTTAAAATTATTGCTCATATCGACAAAGTAGCGTAACTTTACTTTATATGACCGAAGTAGAGACTATAGAGGAAAATAAGAGAATAGCCAAAGGCTATAAAGACCTTTTAAAAATAAGCTATCAGATGCTTACAGACGTGGATAAAAAGCTGATTAGAAAGGCTTTTGATGTCGCTGTAGAAGCACATGCACCACAACGTCGTAAATCTGGTGAAGCGTATATTTTTCATCCTATAGCTGTTGCAAAGATTGTTGCGAAGCAAATAGGTTTAGATGCTACCGCGATTGCCGCTGCACTGCTACACGACGTTGTAGAGGATACTTCTTATACATTGTCAGACATAGAACAACTTTTTGGTGAAACCATTGCTAGAATTGTAGATGGACTAACTAAAATTGCCCATCTTAAAAAGGATGCAGATATTTCTCAACAAGCAGAGAATTTCCGTAAGATGCTACTGACTCTTAATGATGATATACGTGTGATTATCATTAAAATAGCAGATCGTTTGCACAATATGCAAACCATGGATAGCATGCCGGATTATAAACAGGTGAAAATTGCTAGTGAAACACTTTATATCTATGCCCCTATCGCGCACCGATTGGGATTGTATAACATAAAAACAGAGCTTGAAGATCTAGGTTTAAAATATACCGAACCAGAGGTTTTTAACGATATCCAACAGTCTATTGTAGAAAGTAAAGAAGAGCAAAAGAAATATATTGAGGATTTCAGCTCTGTGATTGATGATAGTTTACAGCGAGAAGGATTAGAATATAAAATTTCTGGAAGACCTAAATCTGTTTTTTCTATCCGTCGCAAGATGCTAAAACAAAATGTCTCTTTTGATGAGGTTTATGACAAGTTTGCTGTCCGTATTATTTTTAGAAGTGATCGTGCAAATGAGAAATTTCTAGCATGGAAGATATACTCTGTAGTTACAGATCACTTTACTCCTAATCCGGTACGATTGAGAGACTGGATCAGTTCTCCTAAATCTACTGGTTATGAAGCCTTACATATCACGGTTATGGGACCAGATGGTAGATGGGTAGAAGTACAAATAAGATCTGAACGCATGCATGAAATCGCCGAAAAAGGTTATGCAGCGCATTATAAATACAAACAAGGCAGTAAAGAAGACGGTCTGGAAGAATGGCTTAATAGGTTGCAAGAAGCACTGGAAAATCAAGATGGTAATGCTGTCGATTTTGTAGAGCAGTTTAAACTTAATTTATATAGTAAAGAGATTTTTGTATTCACGCCTACCGGTGAATTAAAATCACTTCCTAAAGCTTCTACTCCACTAGATTTTGCTTTTGCCATTCACACAGAAGTAGGTATGCACACACGTGGTGCAAGAGTAAATGGAAAGTTAGTGCCATTATCTCATGAATTAAAGAGTGGTGATCAAGTAGATATCATTACTTCTGATAATCAAAAGCCTACAAAGAACTGGTTAGATTATGCAACAACAGCAAGAGCACGGTCAAAAATTAAAAGTGCCTTAAAAGAAGATCAAAAAATAATAGCTCTTGATGGTAAAGAGGTTTTATTGAGAAAATTAAAATCTCAAAAAATATCTCTTGATGAAACAACAGTTAATCAAATGGTTACCTTTTTTAAACTTAAGACCAGTCATGATCTTTTTTATAGAGTTGGAAATGGAACTATTGATAATAAAGGTATAAAAGAATATGCTAATAGTAGAAGTAATGCTTTATACTCTTTTATCAAGAGTAAAATGCGTAAACCTAAGGATAACCCTGATATCCATAAGGAAGAAGTAACAGAAAATTACGACGCCATTGTTTTTGGTAAAGAAGGGGCGACATTAGATTATACACTTTCCAAGTGCTGTAATCCTATTGAAGGAGATTCTGTTTTTGGTTTCACTACTGTTAGTGAAGGAATAAAGGTTCATAAGAATAATTGTCCTAATGCGATAAGCCTACAAAGTAAGTTTGCTTATAGAATCATCAGTGCAAAGTGGATTGATTCTACCCAAAGAGAATACAAAGCAGAGTTGAAGTTGACAGGAATTGATAGAATGGGACTTGTACAAGAAGTGACAGGACTGATATCTGAAAATATGCACGTAAATATTAGAAATATTTCTTTTAATAGTAATCACGGTATTTTTACAGGAGAAATTACCGTTATTGTACCTAATAAAAATTTACTGACTTCATTAATTCAGAACCTTAATAAATTAAATGGTATCGATAAGGTAACCAGATCTTAAATATATGAGTGAAATTATTAACACCCTTGAAAAAGAACAAGAAACGGTAAGGAATGTATTCACTCAATTTTTGAGTGAAAAGAAGCATCGTAAAACGCCAGAACGCTATGCTATTTTAGATGAAATTTATGCTAGCGAAGAGCACTTTGATGTAGAGTCTTTATACATCAAAATGAAGGAACAAAACTACCGTGTAAGTCGCGCTACTCTTTACAACACGATTGAATTATTATTAGAGTGTAAACTAGTTAGAAGACATCAATTTGGTCAAAATCAATCACATTATGAGAAGTCTTATTTTGACAGACAACACGATCATTTGATTCTCACAGATTCGCACGAAGTTATTGAATTTTGTGACCCAAGAATAGAGTCAATAAAAAAGACAATTGAAGAGGTTTTTGATGTTAAGATTACCAATCATTCTTTATACTTTTACGGCGTTAAAAACAAAACTGAAAAACAGTAAACATGGCAGTAGATTTATTGCTCGGTCTTCAATGGGGCGACGAGGGAAAAGGTAAAATAGTTGACGTACTTACTTCAAATTACGATATCATCGCAAGGTTTCAAGGTGGACCTAACGCTGGACATACTTTAGAATTTGACGGAATAAAGCACGTTTTGAGAACAATTCCTTCAGGAATATTTCATGATAAATCCATAAACGTAATCGGTAACGGTGTTGTAATCGATCCTGTGGTTTTTATTCAAGAATTAGATGGGTTGAAGCAATTTGATATTGATTACAAAAGTAAATTGATTCTCTCCAGAAAAGCTCATGTAATTCTTCCTACCCATAGATTGTTAGATGCAGCTTCTGAGGCTTCAAAAGGTAAAGCAAAAATAGGTTCTACTCTCAAAGGAATAGGTCCTACGTATATGGATAAAACTGGTCGCAACGGTATTAGAGTTGGAGATTTAGAACTGGACTCTTGGAAAACAAAATACCGTGCACTTGCTAATAAACATGAAGAGCTTATCGCTTTTCACAATGTAGATATACAATACAATCTTCCAGAAATGGAGGAAGAGTTTTTCAAAGCTGTTGAGATTTTGAAAGAATTGACTTTTATTGATTCTGAAGAATATTTACAACAAGCGCAAAAAAACGGTAAAAGCATACTTGCAGAAGGTGCTCAAGGATCTTTACTTGATATTGACTTTGGGACTTATCCATTTGTAACTTCTTCTAATACCACTGCTGCAGGAGCTTGTACAGGTTTAGGAGTAGCACCTAATCAAATAGGTGAAGTATATGGTATCTTTAAAGCATATACTACTCGTGTAGGAAGTGGTCCGTTCCCTACAGAACTATTTGATGAAGTAGGTGCAGAAATGGCAAAAGTAGGTCATGAATTTGGCGCTGTAACTGGACGTGCACGTAGATGTGGATGGTTAGATCTAGTTGCTCTTAAATACACATGCCAGGTAAATGGTGTAACCCAACTAATGATGATGAAAGGTGATGTACTGTCTGGTTTTGACAAATTAAAAGTATGCACCGCTTATAAATATAAAGGCAAAGAGATCACGCATTTACCATACAACATTGAGCCTGAAAACGTGACACCTATTTATTCTGAGTTTGATTGCTGGAAAGAGGATCTTACTAAAATGAGAGAAGCTTCTCAATTTCCTAAGGAATTGAATGCTTATATTGACTTTTTAGAAAAGGAATTAGAGATTCCTATCAAAGTCGTAAGTGTTGGTCCAGATAGAACACAGACCATTCACAGATAAGACTCAAGTAACTAAATTACAAATCCCAAGTTCAAAAGCTTGGGATTTGATGTTTAAATAATAGTAATATGCCATTAAGAAAGAATATAACCGTTGTTATTAAAGGAATGCTCATGGGCGCGGCAGATGTTGTTCCTGGAGTTTCTGGCGGTACCATTGCTTTTATCACAGGGATTTATGAAGAACTTATAAAAACTATTGATGGCCTTGACTTTCAATTACTAAAAGACCTTTTTAAAGTAGGGATCAAAGTTACTTTTATAAAATATAATCTAGGTTTCTTACTTTCCTTACTCTTTGGTATTGCAATCAGTATTTTAAGTCTATCCAAACTGCTTACCTATCTATTACAAACCTATCCTGTTTTATTATGGTCCTTCTTTTTTGGACTAGTCCTAGCGAGCGTTTTGTACATAGGTAAACAAATTTCTAAATGGAATGTAGCTGTTATTATAGCAATTATAGTTGGAACCTTAATTTCTTATTACATAACCGTTGCAGAACCTTTGGGATCTCCAGATAACTGGTGGTATATCCTATTTTCTGGTTTCATTGCTATCATTGCTATGATTTTACCTGGTGTTTCTGGAGCATTTTTATTGTTACTACTAGGTAGTTACAAAACAGTTTTAGGCTCTATTTCTGGTCTTTTAGAAGCTGTAATAGAAGGGAATTGGTCTCTAGCATGGACGTATTTAAGCAATTTATTGCTATTTGCTATAGGCTGTGTGATAGGTCTTAAAGTATTTTCTCGTGTTTTGACATGGTTATTTGAAAATCAAAAAAACTTAACCTTGGCTTTATTAACAGGTTTTATGATCGGTTCATTAAATAAATTATGGCCGTGGAAGGATATCATAAAATATCGAACTAATAGTCACGGAATCGAAGTTCCATTTTTAGAAAAAAGTATATCACCGTTTGATTTTAAGGGTGATCCACAAATACTGTATGTATGTTTACTTACTGTCACAGGATTTGTTTTGATCCTTGCTCTTGAAAAATGGGCCCATAAAAAACAAGTATAATTGCGTCAAGCCACTAGAAGTTTTACTGATAAATTATTCCTTATCCTAAAGGGAATAGCTATGGGAACTGCAAACAAAGTTCCTGGCATTAGTGGCGGCGTAGTAGCCTATGTAGGTGGATTCTATGAAGAGTTTATTTACTCCTTACAAAAACTAAATCTTAAAGCTTTTAAACTATTAATTTCTGGCAGATTTGATAGCTTTTTCTCTTATATCAATGGAAAATTTTTAGGTTTACTAATTCTAGGAGAAGCTTTAAGTTATTTTACAGTAAGCAAAGGCTTTGATATATTAATTCAATATTATCCTATTCTAGTATGGGCGCTATTTTTTGGTATGATACTAGGTTCTATTTATTACATATCTAGAAGTTATGGAGAATGGACGCGTAATAATATTTTTATACTGATCGCAGGGATTACTATAGGAGTAGGCACTTCCCTACTCGATCCTGCAACTGAAAATCCTAACCTTATTTTTGTATTCTTTTGTGGAATGGTAAGTATTTCAGGAATGACCATACCTGGTTTAAGTGGTAGCTTTATCTTGATCCTCTTAGGTAATTATGTACTTCTATTAGTAGATAGTATCAACGCTTTTTTTGATACCATGATCGCCGTTATGCAATTGGATTTCTCCTGGTGGAATGATCCTGGTCATATGCAAATGTTAAGTATTCTTACTGCTTTTGTGTTAGGATCTATAGTCGGATTAATTAGTTTATCACATCTTTTAGGATGGACTATAAAACATTATCGCAACGAGACTAATGCCGTGATTATAGGTTTTATAACTGGTTCACTAGGTGTCGTATGGCCATGGAAAAAGGAAGTATTTCAACTTACAGAATCAGGGCTTTTTGCTCTTGATAAAAGCGGAAATAAAATCTTAGAAAATTACAGCCGTTACTGGCCAGAAATAACAGACTCACATACGTGGATCGCACTTTTCATGATCCTTATAGGGTTTTTAAGTGTTTATATATTAGATCATTATGGAAACAAAGCAAATCCCATCTAGTGTTTTTGGATTGATAGGTGAGCGACTGGATTATAGTTTTTCAAGAGCTTATTTTAATGAGAAATTTGAAAAATTAAAGTTAGATGATCACAGTTATAAAAACTTTGAAATGAGTAGGGATTTTTTGTTATCCCGCTTTCGCGAAAGCGTCACCTATAACAAACATCTAAGAACAACTAATGGTAAAAATGAAATTATCAGAGGTCTTAACGTAACTATTCCATACAAACAAGATGTACTTGAAATAGTGGATGAACTAAGTGAAGAAGCTAAAGTTATAGGTGCGATAAATACCATTACTATAGAAGATAATATCTGGACCGGTCACAATACGGATTGTTATGGTTTTGGGAAAAGTTTAGAGTCCTACTTGCCTATTAAAAAAAATGCCTTGATTCTGGGAACTGGTGGTGCTTCTAAAGCTATCGCTTATACCCTTGAGGCTTTAAAAATTCCGTATTTGTTTGTTAGTAGAAATCCTAAAGATGAATTTACGATAGACTACAAATCGATCAATAAAGAAGTGATGGATATGGTAAGTCTCATTATTAACACCACACCTTTAGGAGTCATTCCTGATGTGCATTTGAAACCAGATTTACCTTACGAATTGATAAATGAATCACACATTTTATATGACCTAGTTTACAATCCTTCTCTCACTTTATTCATGAAATTAGGACAACAGCAAGGAGCAAAAGTGACTAATGGTTATCAAATGCTAGTACATCAGGCAGAAAAAGCATGGGAACTTTGGAATAAGTAAGCTATAATAGAATTGTGGTTGAGCAAGAAACTAATTATATTGCCATCCTATTAAAAAATAGAAAATGGAAAAGAATGACAACCTGCACAATGCAGACGGAAAATCACAAGATATTAATCCTGTGAATAAGGAAGCACAAGATGCTCTAGAAAACGCTATGGTAGAAGAGTCTGCAGTGAAACAATCACTAGAAGGCCAAGAAACTACAGATAGTGATGGTGAAAAAGACGAACCTGTTAAGGAAGGAACTAATAAAACTACTGAGAAAGTAGAAGATGAGTCCACCACACATGAAGACGCTATAGTTGAAGAAAAAGAAACCGTTGAAAAACAGGAAGACACTATTGTAGAAGTAGATGAAGATGAAGATGAAGATGATAATGAGCCAGAAGATGATAGCGTAAAAGAAATACCAGAGAAGGATTATAACTCTATGGATATGCCTACTCTAGTTAAAGAGTTAAGGTATTTAATGCAAGAATTTCCTATCAATAGCTTTAGAACACAGGCAGAAGATATCAAGAAAGCCTTTGAAACGGCAGATGCTGATGCAAAGAAAGAAGCTCTAGAAAAATTTACAGAAGAAAATCCGCCTAGTGATGATGCTCTTGCACCACAATTTGAATATAAAAATGCGCATGCAACAGAGTTTTATGACTTACATTCTTTATATAGAAAACAAAAAGGTCAATTTCAAAGAGACAAGCGTAAACAGCAAGAAGAAAATCTTGCCAAGCGCCGTGATATTATAGAAGGAATTAAGCAATTGATCAATCAAGAAGAAAATATTGGAACTACCTTCAAGAAGTTTCATAGTCTTCAAGACCAGTGGAAGGCAACAGGAAACATACCTCATGATGCATATAACATTACGTGGGAAGATTACCGCCTGGCAACTCAAAATTTTTATGACTACATAGACCTTAGTAAAGAACTAAGAGATAAAGATTTTGAGCGTAATCTAGAATTTAGAAAGAAGATTATTGCTCGTGCTGTTGAATTAGGTGCAGAAGAAAACATACATAAAGCTCTTAGAGAATTACAAGAACTTCACCGCATGTGGAAAGAAGATGCTGGACCAGTAGCAAAAGAAGAACGAGATCCTATTTGGGATGAGTTTAGTGCTGCAACTAAAGTCATTCATGATAAACGACAAGCTTATTATGATGAGCGTGATAAAAAGAGTGCACACAACCAGCTGGTTAAAGAAAATATAGTTGCAGAAATTGCAAAGATTACAGCCGCAGGTGCAAAGAATCATAAAGAATGGCAAGATAGGTTAGAAGAAATTAATGTTTTAAGAGAATTGTTTACTTCTACCGGTCCTGCTCCTAAAGCTATAAATAATGAATTGTGGAATCAATTTAGAACGGTAACCAGGGAATTCAATAAAGCAAAAAATGATTATTATAAAGGGCTTAAAAAAGAGCAACAGGATAATCTTGATGCAAAAATGAAATTGATTGCTATTGCTGAAGAGCATCAAGACAATGAAAACTTTGCCGAAGGACTTCAAATAATGAAACGCATTCAAGCAGAATGGAAGGAAATAGGTCATGTTCCTAGAAAAGATAGTGACAAGATCTGGAAACGCTTCCAGAAGGCTTGTAATGGTTTCTTTGAGAAGAAAACAGCTCAGAAAAAAGAAGATAGTAAAGAAGAGGTAGAAAACTTTGACAAAAAGATGAAAGTCTATGATGCATTAAAAGAAATGATCCCTCAAGATGATAAGAAGGCGATGCTAGCTGATGTTGAAAAACATATGGCAGACTGGGCAGCTATAGGTCGTGTACCTTATAGCAAACGTATGATCCAAGAAAAGTTTGAAAAGTTACTTCACGCAAAGTTGAAAGCAGCCGGACTAGGCGCTGTAGATGCTGAGATGTTGAAATATCAAAACAAATTAGCTAGCTTGAAAAATGGTAATGAAAGTGACTTCAAAAATGAACGTTTCTACTTAAGAAAAAGACGTGACGAGATTCAAGACGAAGTAAGACAATTAGACAACAATCTTCAATTTATTAATGCAAAGGATGATAAAAATCCATTTTTAGTTCAAACTAAAAAGAATATTGCAGAGTTAAATAAGGAACTGGACGTTATTAAAGAAAAGCAAAAGCAATTAAACATTCTTCAAAGACAGCTAAAGAAGGAAGAAGATGACGCTGCTGCAGCTGCTGCCGAGAGTGAAGTAGCTAGTGAGAATGAAGATGTTGAAAAGCCCGAGTAAGGTTTCCATCAAATAATTTTTAAAAAGCGCTGATTTACTTCAGCGCTTTTTTTAGCTTTAACAACTAATTAAATGAACCATGTTTAAGTATCTTGAAAGAATTCTAGGAAAACCCATAAAATATTATGAAACCTTAATGACTAGTAAAGCTGAAAACTTTACAGTTAAAGAAGTTGATATACAAAGCATAATTAATTCACTGACACCTTATGTTGTTCCTGCTACTACTTATAAAATTGATACCGTTAACCATTCATCCATAGAATTAAAAAATAGTCTAACTGTACCAAAGAATAAAAAAAAGGAATCTTTACCTTTAGTAGGAACTTTTATTGTTGGTGACGAAATTTTACTTTTCTTTTTAAATGAAGAAAAGGTCATCAAGGATTCATCCAACTATTGTTTAACCATTAAAAAATCAGATGACTTTTTAATAAACAATGAAATAATTTTGAATCAGTCACATGCAAGTGTTTTTGATACGGTACCCATATGGGAAGAAATAATTCATCGATTTCCAAAGATTCATCAACTTATCCTTTCTTTGAATCCTCAAAATCCATGGACACTTTATAAAAAAGCCGTAACGGACTATAAAATTACTGATAGAAATATTATTTTGGGAGGCTATCCGCAATGGCGTATCAATAATATAGACTTTAGAAAAATAAAGAATTTAAAATATTTAATGGAGTATAGAATAGATGATAAAAAATTTTCAGTCTACTTTTTTAAAGATCCTAAAACACAAGAAATCAAAACTATAGAGCAAAGAGACTAATAAATGAGATGAATTTATCATAAAAAATTATCTCTAAATAATTGAGCTAATTATATTTGTTAATTTGCACTATATTAGCTTATGGATCAAATTAGTACGTATTTTAAAATTAATCGATGTTCAGAAAAATAATAAAATATATACCATCTACGATATTGTTTGGTGAAGATGAGTCACGATTTAAATGGAATACGTTTGATGATCATCTAATTGGAGGAAGATCGTTAAGTTTGATGGAGCAACGAGAATCAGTTATTAAATACAGTGGAACTATCAAAAACCTAAATAATTCTTCTTGGAGTTGTTTAAGATCAAATAAATTAGATCAAGACATTAGTGGATATAAAGGACTAAAAATAAAATTAAAACCTGATAAAAATACCTATTCCTTTCAAATGGAATATAACCAGGGCTGGCAAGATGAAAAATGTAGTTGCTTGATACAAGCAATACCTGATCAATGGAACGTAGTAGATTTAAAGTTCGAAAACTTTCAACATATACAATTTGGAAAAAACCTTAAACAAGATCTCAATCCCAGTGTACTAAATCATATTTTAAGATATAATTTTTATGTGACTAGGAAATCTACTGGAAGTTTTAACTTAGAAATAGAATACATACAATTTTATTAAAATAAATTATAGAATAAAAAAAGCCGTTTCAATTACCTGAAACGGCTTTTCAATATGCTAGATAAGTGAAATTAAAAGGAAGCTTTTAATTTGTTTCTATGGTAATCTACTAAGCCTTCAATAGGTCTCCTTACAATATTACCTACTTCATATCCAAATTCTGCAGCGACTTGCTTAATTCTAGCCTGTGCAAAATGAGCAATACTACCCACAAAGTGAACTTCATGAGATTTGATCTCTTCACTAAATTGTAAAATCATATTACGAGAAAACTTACGCAAGCCTTTTCTCAATAATTTTTTGATATAACGTTCTTCAAGGTTTTGAAAAATGAATTCTGCGTGGTGAGCTAGAAATGCGTTTGGATTTGGTTGTTTGTACAAATTGAATTTAATGTAATCTGGATCCATATTATAAGAATCTTCAAACTTCTTCATCAAATCTTTAGGCATATTTCTAAAACCATAATCTCTTAGAAGATTTTTTCCGTACCAGTTTCCACTAGCCTCGTCCATAAGTGTATATCCCAGAGAGACTACACGCTGTTCAATATTTTGACCATCAGAAAAACAACAATTAGAACCAGTTCCTAAAATGCATACTACACCAGGCTCATCGCCTACTGCTGCATAAACTGCTGCTGCAGTATCTTCCTTAACCATAACACTACTATTAGAAAAATAGCTAGCTAAAAGTAATTCGAGGTTTTTCCTCGGTGCTTCTGTACCACAGCCTGCACCATAAAAGAATACTTCTTTTATTTGATCTTTATGAGATACTAATTCTTCACTCTCAAGAATACGTTCTTGCAATTGTTCTGTAGAAAGTATCGCAGGATTCATCCCACGAGTACGTGTTTTAAATAATTGATCTCCATTATCATCGAGAGCAATCCAATCAGATTTTGTCGAACCACTATCTGTTATAAGAATCATAAAGGTTAATTAAGGTTTGTGAAAAATAAAAGCGCTGTGATGTAATGGATCACAACGCTTTTGATATGACTATAAAGAATTAACTTTTTCTGCTAGATCTACTAATTTGTTAGAGTAACCAAATTCGTTATCATACCAGCTTACTAACTTAAAGAACGTAGAGTTCAATTCTATAGCTGCTCCAGCATCATAGATACTTGTGCGATCGTCGCTTACAAAGTCTTGAGATACCACAGCCTCATCAGTATATCCCACAACACCTTTCATCGCTCCTGTAGAAGCCGCTTTAAAGGCAGCGTTGATTTCTTCAAGATTGGTTTCCTTTTCTAATTTTACGGTTAAATCTACAACCGATACATCTACCGTAGGAACACGGAAGGCCATACCAGTTAATTTACCAACTAATTCTGGTATTACTTTTGTTACTGCCACAGCAGCACCAGTTGTTGCTGGAATAATGTTATTCATGGCACTACGGCCTAAACGGTAATTCTTCTTACTAGGTGCATCAACAGTTTGTTGTGTTGCTGTTGCAGCATGTACTGTAGTCATTAATGCCTCTTTAATACCAAAGTTATCATTAAGAATCTTTGCCATAGGCGCCAGACAGTTAGTAGTACAAGATGCATTTGAAACTATCGTATGATCGGCTGTCAATTCAGCATCATTAACACCCATTACAAACATAGGAGCTGTTTTTGATGGAGCAGATATCACTACTTTCTTTGCTCCTGCATCGATATGGGCTTGTGCATTATCAAGATCTGTAAAGATACCTGTACAATCTGCAACCACATCTACATCTACTTCGTTCCATTTCAAATTCTTAGGATCGCGCTCGCTAGTTACTCTTACTGTAACACCATCTATAATTAGATTGCCATCTTTAATCTCTATAGTACCACCGTAACGACCATGAACAGAATCGTACTCTAACAAATAAGCTAATTGCTCAACGTCCACTAGGTCATTGATCGCTACTACTTCTACATTTTCTCTCTTCAACGTAGCTCTAAAAACGATACGTCCTATACGTCCAAATCCGTTGATTCCTAATCTTAATTTTTTACTCATCTTATTCTTGTTTTACTTTTATTAATATGAATTGCTGCATGATTACAGCGGTTGATTGTTTTATTACAAAGCTTTTCAATTACTTCTTTTACTATTAACATCAATCCAAATTCCTGAATTGATATTCTTACTTTCATTAAGTAGTCATAATATCACTAACACGCAATAATTCTAGGTCGATGTCTGTTTTTCCTTTAACTGCAAGATCAATAGGACAAAGAACCATTTTAGTGTCTTTTATTCCCACCATATAATTGGTTTTTCCTTCCAGTAAGCTTTCTACCGCTTTTACGCCCATACGGCTAGCAAGTACTCTATCAAAACAAGATGGAGAACCACCTCGCTGCATGTGACCTAATACTGAAACACGTACTTCATATTCTGGTAGATTTGATTCTACATAATCTTTTAGTTCAAAAACGTTATCTCCTGTTTTATCACCTTCGGCTACAACGACGATACTGGAAGATTTTCCAGATAAACGAGACCTTTTTAAGCTTTCGAGTAATCGATCTTTTCCTAAATCTTCTTCTGGGATTAGAATTTCCTCTGCTCCTGCTCCTACTCCTGCGTTTAATGCAATGTGACCTACATCACGACCCATTACTTCCACAAAAAACAAACGGTTATGTGAACTGGCTGTATCACGTATTTTATCAATACATTCTACCACCGTATTTAAAGCAGTGTCGTAACCTAATGTATGTGTAGTTCCGTAGATATCGTTATCGATAGTTCCTGGTATTCCCATTACTGGAATATTGAATTCTTGCGAGAATATCATGGCTCCAGTAAAACTACCATCACCACCTATTACTACAATAGCATCTAGTCCTTCTTCTTTTGCTTTCGCGAAAGCGGCATTACGACCTTCCTTAGTCCTAAATTCATTTGATCTCGCACTTTTAAGAATCGTACCACCTTTATTGATGATATTATTCACACTACGCGCGTTCATTTCTTTGAAATCTCCTTCTATTAAACCTTGATAACCACGGTAAATCCCAACACACTCAATTTTATGAAATGCACAGGTACGAACTACCGCTCTTATGGCAGCATTCATTCCTGGAGAATCGCCTCCAGAAGTCATGACACCTATTTTATTTATATTGCTATTCATTGCGTTTTTAATAATAACCATGCTAATCTATTAAAGTTTTGCCATTGTAAGTAGTGATTTATTCTATATTTAGCTTTTCAAGAAAATTCAAACGTTATCGTTAATAACTTTTATTTATGAAATTAGAATTCATAGACATTTGCATCATCATTGCCTTCTTTTTGGTCTCACTCGCCATAGGAATTATTGTGTCAAAAAAGAGCTCTGCAAACAGTTCTTCCTTTTATTTATCTGGTAGAAACATGCCATGGTGGTTATTAGGTGTTTCCATGGTCGCCACCACTTTTGCTGCAGACACGCCTAATCTGGTGGCTGGACTCGTACGTTCTGATGGTGTTTCTGGTAATTGGGTCTGGTGGGCATTTTTACTTACTGGTATGCTTACGGTTTTTTTCTATGCCAGATTATGGCGCCGCAGCGGCATTACTACAGATCTTGAATTCTACGAGATGCGCTATAGCGGTAAAAGTGCTGCATTCCTACGTGGTTTTAGAGCCATTTATCTAGGTGTAGTCTTTAACATCATTATTATGGCAACCGTTTGTCTGGCCGCCATTAAAATAGGACATGTAATGTTTGGTTTTAGTGCTGCCACCACATTAACCTATGCGTCTCTTGTCACATTAGCTTATTCTTTATTAGGCGGTTTAAAAGGCGTGCTTATTACAGATTTTGTCCAGTTTATCATTGCTATGGTAGGTTCTATCTGGGCGACCTGGTACATACTAGACCTTCCAGAAATTAATGGAATGGCAAACCTTATTACACATCCTAACGTTCAAGATAAACTAGATTTTTTTCCAGATTTTTCTAACACAGACTTATTGATGGGAATCTTTATCGTCCCTATCGCCGTACAATGGTGGAGCACCTGGTATCCTGGTGCAGAGCCAGGCGGCGGTGGCTATATTGCACAACGTATGCTCGCTGCAAAAGATGAAAAAAATGCCACATGGGCTGTACTTTTCTTTAATCTAGCACATTATGCACTTAGACCATGGCCATGGATTATCATAGGACTAGCTTCTTTGATCATTTACCCTAATCTAGAATCGCTAGCCACCGCTTTTCCAGATCTAGACGCAAGTTTTATTAAAGATGATTTAAGTTATCCAGCCATGCTCACCTATTTACCAGCAGGATTATTAGGTCTGGTCGTGACTTCATTAGTAGCTGCTTTTATGAGTACTATTTCTACCCATTTAAATTGGGGTTCTAGTTATGTAGTAAATGATTTTTATGCGCGTTTTATTAATAAAGAAGCTAGCGAAACTCAAAAAGTTATTATAGGTAGACTTTCTATGATAGCCATGATGGCAGCTGCTGCTCTACTTTCCTTTGTTTTAGAAGAAGCAAAATTTGCCTTTGATCTCATCATACAAATAGGCGCAGGATCTGGATTGCTATTTATATTAAGATGGTTCTGGTACCGCATCAATCCATGGTCAGAAATTACTGCGATGGCAGTTTCTTTTACCATGGCTGTAGTTTTCTTTATTAATTCTAGCGAGCTTCTAGGCCTAGAAAATCAGCTATTAGGTGAATTACAAAATTGGGAAATGATATGTATGAACGTACTTATCACCAGTATTGCTTGGTTAGTGGTCACTTACCTGACTGAAAAAAGTGAGCTCAATACCATTGACACCTTTCATGCAGCCATATTTGGACAAGAATCAAAGTTTTATAACTTCCAGTTTAAAACCATTGGTTTTCTTCTAGGCATTGTAGGTATTTACAGTTTGTTATTTGCCACTGGTAAACTGCTTTATGGCGAGCTGGGAATAGGTCTAGCATTGCTCACCGTTTTTATAGCTTGCACAGCAGGAATATTAGGAATGAGGAAAAAGTTGTTTTAGAGTTTCGCTTTCGCGAAAGAGAGAAAGTACCATCTAAAAATAAATTTTAACGCTACACAGTATACGAATCATAAAAGGATAATAACAACAGAAATATGCGTTTATCCCGTAAATTTTTAAGGGATAAAAAGTATATTTGGGTAGATATAACAAGTTGGGTGTAATGCAAAAAAAATCCGTCATAAAAATAAATTTGTTTACTAAAAAGGAAACTTATATCTTTGCAACAAACAAATATGAATGACAGAAAAATTTAAAGTTGAGTTTCTAAAAGAAGTTTTTGAATTTCTTGATGAATTGGACGAAAAGGCAAGAGAAAAAATACTTTTCAATATTGACAAAGCAAAAGTCAAATCCGATAATACACTTTTTAAAAAACTGACTTCAGATATATGGGAATTTCGGACATTATTTAATAAGAAACAATATCGACTTTTTGCATTTTGGGACAAAACTGACAAGAAAATAACAATTGTTATTGCAACACACGGAATAATAAAGAAAACTCAAAAAACACCAAAAAAGGAAATTGACAAAGCAACCGAATTAATGAAAAAGTACTTTGAATATAAAAACAAGAAAAAATGAAAACATATACACTCGACGAAGTAAAAGATAAATACATTGGAAAAAAAGGAACTTCTAAAAGAGATTCTTATGAAAACGAATTACGACTTGACTTAATTGGAGAAGCAATTAAACAAGCAAGAAAAGACCGAAAATTAACGCAAACACAACTTGGAGAACTTATTGGCGTAAAAAAAGCTCAAATTTCAAAAATTGAGAACAATTTAACTGACGCAAGATTTGAGACAATTTTGAAAGTTTTTAGAGCTTTAAATGCAAAAATTAATTTTAATGTAGAATTGTTAAATCAAAAAATGGATTTAGCAACTGAATAAAGCACTACACCCAACACCGTGTAAAAAAAATTGCTGGTAAAAGCCTACTTACGAAAATCCTCGCGGATTTTCTTGGTTTGTGTTTTATTTACTAACTTTATTGCTTAAAACACGCAACTTTCCTTACACAACAACGTTGTGTTCAATAATCCGATCGTAGTAGACACTTTGATCTTAAGGATATTAAAAGGATGCTGAGATTAATAAACTGATAGTAGGTATCACGAAAAAAAAGATGATATCAGATCATATTTTTATCAAGTTTAGCGACACGTCGAATAAGAGTTCACTCTTAAATGAGCTAAGTAAAGCTCAAAAAACTTGAGATAAAAGTTAGACTTATGGAAGCAGATATGCAAACATTAGGCTTACTTTTCGTGGTAGTGTATCATTTTATCTATTAAATCCCAGCTTATATTTTTCTATTTCCTTATAACTGACCATATCGAGCCGTGAAACGATATAGTCAATAATAATAAAATAGAGATCAAAGGTGTTTCTTTAATTTTCGATGCGGACAACTGCGTAAATATGCTTTCTAATGTTTAATGGGGTGCTGCAAGAATTAGGTATATTTACATAACACAACTATGGATATAACAAATAGCGGTTAACAATCGTTGTGAAAAGAACCGCCACTTGTCATATCCGATCACGTTGTATGTAATTAAAATAAACACCTAAAAATGAAATTTACGACTATAATTCTTAATCTTTTATTACTTAGTATTTCATTTAAAGAATATCGAATATTTAATAACATTAAAGATAGCCTCGAAATAAAATCAAAAACTTCACTCTATTATAAACAGACTGTAGACACAATCAAACCAAATAATAAAAATTTTGATTTATTGATTAGAGGAAACGAAAATTATGATATAATCTTAACGAAGATAAAAAAGGCGGATTATGAAGAAGCAAGAAAAATTCAAACTACTCAATTATTAGACAAAACTATAATTCCTTCTCAGGTAAATTTGACTGAATCTTGTTATACTGTCGAGACACCAATTAAGACCGTAAAAACTTGTTTAGATGGTGATGATGAACTTCTTAATATATATTATAGTGGCTTCATAAAAAAGCTAAATAGTTGTGTTATATCAGAAGAATGGTTTGAGGTGCCCACATTAAGTAATAAAGTAATTAATTTAGATAACGGAGCAATTACCTACGTTGACGGAGATGAACTTATATTTTCGCCAAACTTAAATTTCATTTATAGCCCAGCTTTTGTTGAAGGAATTTCTTTGTATCAAATAATGGATAAGAAAATATATCCAATTCTTAAAACAGATTGGGAAATAGAAGAAAAATATAAATTTAATTTTAGATCTTTTGTTAAAGCATATTGGGTCTCGAATAGTAGTTTCTATGCAAGTAATGGTAAAGAATATTATAAATTTAAGATACAAGATAAACGAATTACGTATAATAATGAGTTTAAAAAAAATATTGTAAAAGCGGAAAATAAAAAGTTTCTAATTAAAGTAGACAGACTGAAGGATGGCACTATAAGATATATGTCTTGGAACAAACCAAAAACCGCAAATGAAAGACCAAGTTTAGTTTTGTATAATGGAGAGGTTGAACAACAAACGAAATATGGTTCTGGTTTTGATTATCGATTTCAAAACGGAGAGCATCTTTATATGATAGAAAATAATGTCGAAACGACAAGTTCTAAAAGCTTGATGCTTAGGCTCTATAAAAACTATGATGAAATACTATATACCAGTTTAACAGATTTGAATAAGAAAAAATAAAACTACATACAACAATGTATAACCGCAATTACGGCGGATTCGACTACGTCCGAATCCACTCGGAATTGCGAGCGTCAGTGCTTAACCGAAAAATAGTAACTTTAAGCCCGTAACTGACGGTTATACGAGACCGTTACCTGCAATTTAAACCAAGATTCCGCTGAATGAAGAACTGAATAAAATAAATCGTTTGAAATGAAAAAAGTAACAGTAAAGAACTTAATCGAATTTCGAGGAAAAAATAAACGAACTAAATTAACTTTTGTTCACAATCTCAAGAAAGAAAAAAAGAAATCGGAAGAAAGTTCTGGAGGCGATTATTGGATTAGCTGTTTAAGTGCAATTAGGAATTCTTTCAAAGAAAATGACGAAACTTTACTTGATGAAAAAATTGAACTATTAAGAGAGAAAATAAGAGTAA
>NZ_CBFHNM010000013.1:0-48630 GCF_965657255.1 Nonlabens sp. | reverse complement strand
AGAAATCAGAAAATACACCAAAAACAAATTATCCTTTCCCACAGATGATTCTGTTATGAAATCTGTATAATGGGCAGTAAGGGAAGCGACTAAAAAATGGTCTATGCTCATCAAAAACGGACCATTTATAAAAAAGGATTCAACTATTAATTAATTTAAAGTCAAACCCAAGCTGTTTTAACTTACACAGATTACGAGATAGTGTCAATTAAAACAAAAGATACTTGCACAAATTACTACACCTAATTTGATGTTTCAATATTATATTTATATTTTCTGCTTTCTTTCTTACCATTGCGATAATTTCTCATAGTTTCTTTTTCTAAAAGTCCATCATCATTATACTTATATGAAATTTCTGCTGTTTTCATTGTTCTTTTTGTGATAGGCACTATAAGTTCCCCTTCAAATTTTGATTGAAATACTGAAACTCTATCTAAATAATCATCTTTATAAATGTAACTACGAATTGTTAAAAAGCCTTTATTTTCTGCATATTCTACAAAAGATTTACTTTTAGCATTCAGCGCTTTGGCAAATTTATAAGAAGTGGATTGATTACCATTTTTAAAGTTGGTAATATCTTTGAATTCAGAATTAGCCCTGTATTGAACCATTATCTCTTTCCTAACTTCGCCAGAATTTTTACTAATTACTCGTCTAAAAAGTTCTTTACCATTCAAATGATATTGAATGGAAGTAACAATAGTGTCTTTATAAATATCACTATATTCTTCTCTTTCAATAGGTAAACCATTAGAATTGAGTTTTTCTGTAAAACCCTTTTCTTTAGAAGATTGATTGATGGTTGCTACTAATTCTGAATCTTTTAATTGTTTAAAATTTTTAAATTTTGAAATAAAGGCATAGGCATTTGAATTTTTTGCGACCTCTTCTTTATCGATATATTTTTGCTCAAATGAAGTTTTTTTAGAGGGATTCATTCCATATTCATAAGTATATATTGAAAGACCTGCATTTGAATTAAAATCATATTTTTTTATTATTCGACCATTAGAGTCATATTCAAAAGCATAAATAAAACGATGTGGCTCTTTCCATTGAAAAATAGTAGGGATTTCAGTTTCTCTATATTCAAAAATTATTTTTCCATCATCATTGAATTGAACTATTTTTTTTATTTCACCATCTTCTTTTTGAGTAATAGTATAATTTCCTGTTGGTGGATTTTTTAATTTTAAATCTAAGTTATTAAGCGCAAACTGTGCATAGGCTGGTTGGCTTAAGATAAATAGGAATACTGATAATTTTAAAAAATCCATTTCTTTTTTAATTTGTTATTGATACTGACAAAGTTAATACTGCAATTCTTATTATTCTATATCTTTCCATTTTCCTTTTTTAAAATAGACGTTATGAAATTTAGGTGAATTAAAAACCATCATAAAACTCCAACTTTCTCTGTAAATAGTAGGATTAGTATTTAAAATATGGTGTTTTGGATTTTCCATATATATAACGAGCCTCGCAGATGAAAAAGGTGCGCGTGTAGAAATTTTCCCTTTATATGTTTTATTGATTTCTAGTCCATCAGTCACATAAAAATAGATGGAATCATTCTCTTTTATTTCAAATCTAAAATTGTTGTATTGCCAGTCTGCTTGTTTGCCAGGAAAATAGCTGCGATCAACCACATACAACCCATAAAAGTCCTCTTTTTTAAGTACTACTTTTGAGTTGATTGTATGCAAAACGGTTGCTATTAGGTAAAAAGCAAAAATTCCTAACCAAAAAAACAGTACCGTTTTTAAAACAATTTTCTGTTTAGTTATAACTCCATAAACCAGCAAAACGATACTTACAATTGTGAAAAGAGAAACTAGTACAAACAAGAATAACCACCCCATAAGCTAAAATAAATTTGAGAGTTACAAGATATAAAAGCACATAAAGCTAATCTTTAAAAGATTGTTTTTATTTTTTGAACTCTCGTTCTGGATGATTCTTCATTGATTCTAATTTAATTTTAATGGAATATAAATAACTATTAAGTTCGTAACCTTTGTGAGAATAGGTAATATTGCAAAAATTAAAATTCAACTATGTCAGATTTACATAAACAATTAGAAGATAGATCAGGTAACACTTGCGAACTTTGCGCAGCGACAGACTCTCTTGAAATTAAAGTACATCTTGATATATATGAAGTACCAGATTCTCCAAAGAATGTAAAAGATACCACCATTCTAGCATGTGAAACCTGTAGAACACAATTAGAGGATCCAGATAAAGTAGATCCTAATCACTGGCGTGCACTCAACGATTCTATGTGGAGTCCAGTTCCAGCGGTTCAAGTTGTTGTGTACCGTATGTTAGACCAATTGCGTGGTGAAGGCTGGCCAGTAGATCTTATAGAAATGATATACATGGAAGAAGATACAAAACAATGGGCAGAAGATGGCATACAGCGCGGTCCACAAATCATTCATAAAGACGTTAATGGTAATATTTTGCAACGTGGCGATAGTGTGGTTATCATTAAGGATTTAGATGTCAAGGGATCAAGTCTTGTAGCAAAACGCGGTACTCCAGTGCGCAATATTTCATTAGTACGTGATAATGCAAATCAGATTGAAGGTAGAGTAGGACCTACGCAAGTTGTTTTGCTTACTCAATTTGTAAAGAAAACCTCTAAAGAAGAATAGTCGAATACAAATTTCTGGAAGTTAATTTATCAAATAGACTTTGTTGTCCATTTGTCACATCAGTTCCTTCTAATTGAAGTAGTTTTTTCTTTGCTTGCAATCCTCCTGCATATCCAGTTAATGATCCGTTTGCGCCTATTACTCTATGTCACGGTATAATAATAGAGATAGCATTAGCACCATTAGCACTTGCTACTGCTCTTATAGCTTTTTCATTTTTCAGCTTTCGCGAAAGCGAGATATAACTCCAACTTTCTCCATAAGGAATAGTTTGCAACTCTTGCCAAACGCTTTTTTGAAAATCTGTTCCAATTAATAAAATAGGAAGATCAAACTTTTTGAGAGTACCTTGAAAATAGCCTTTTAATTGTAATTTAGTTTTGGAAATAAGTGGATGATTTCCCACTTTAAAAACACTTTCAAGATTCTTTTGAATTTTATGATCTATCCGATCACGTTGTTTTCTATAGCGCCAGTCTGCCAGACATAATTGATCATTAAAAACGCCTAAAATTAACTCTCCTACCGGACTTTTATAATAACTCGTTATAATATTACTCATAGCGCAATGCCTCGATAGGATCGAGTTTTGCAGCTTTTACTGCAGGAATCACACCAGACGCAAAAGCAATCACAATAGAAACTATAGTGGCAGCAATAATAGCTGTCCAAGGTATTTCAAAAGGAATCTCAAATCCAGCAGAAACGCCATAACCTATGAGCATACCTAATAAGATTCCTACAATACTACCATACTGACTTATTAAAAAAGTTTCAATAAAAAACTGCCAAGAAATAGTGCTTCTTTTTGCTCCTAAAGCCTTTCTTACACCTATTTCTCTAGTTCGTTCTGTTACAGAAACTAGCATAATATTCATTAACGCAATAGAAGAACCAAAGATGGTAATTAAGCTTATCAGTATAGCTGCAATATTAAGCGCACCACTGATCTCATTTACTGATGACATCAATTGATCACTTTGTACTATCCCAAAGTTATCTTCTTCTACCGGTGAAAGACCTCTTATATTGCGCATTAATATAACGGCTTCATCTTTAGAGCTGTCCATGAAATTTTTATCAAAGACCTTGACACTAAGATCGTAATTGATATTTGCTCTTGTATAAATACCGCGTGCTGCATCCATAGGAATCAATACTCTCAAATCGACACTATTACCAAATGTAGAGCCCTTTTCTTCTAGAATTCCTATAACATTAAACTTATTACCACGTATACTTAGAGTTTTTCCTATAGGGTTGAAGCCTTGAAACAGTTCTTCTTCCATATCACTTCCTATAAGACATACTTTTGAATTATTAGAAATGTCCAATGAAGAAAACATGCGTCCTTGACTCAATTTTATTCCAGCATTTTCTGCATAATGTTCATTTACACCAGCAACAATAACGTTAGGTTTTGTTTTACGATCTTCTGTTTTTATTTCTGCTTGACTTGTGGCTTGAAATGAGACACCTACTTGAGTTAAGGGTGTTTTATATTGTTCTTCAAATTCTTTTACCTGTCTATAATTGATAATAGGATTTACCATATTTCTTTTTCCACCACCACGACTTTGAAAACTCATAGCATACCGTTGCACATAAAAAGTATTAGTTCCTATTCCAGAAAACCCATTGTTTAAAGTGGAAGAAAGCGCATTTACGGCACTTAGAATTCCAACTAATGCAGTTATTCCTATGGCAATAATAACAACGGTAAGTATGGTGCGCAATAATTGCCCTTTAATGCTTTGTTGCGCGATACTGAAATTTTGACGTAATAATCCTAACATGTTAAGTAAGACTTAGAAATTTGAAGAAAGTTACAAGTTATCGTTAGAATTTTCAGTTGAATTAAATTTACTTTATGAACAAGCCCGCATGAACTGTTTATATTTGCAAACTTAAATTATATTATGGCACAGAAACCATCAATTCCCAAAGGTACAAGAGATTTTAGCCCGCTAGAAGTACAGCGCAGGCAGTTCATTATGAATAAGATCCAGCATCATTTTGAGCTGTATGGTTTTATGCCTATAGAAACACCTAGTTTTGAGAACTCTGATACCTTAATGGGAAAGTATGGGGAAGAAGGAGATCGTTTGATTTTTAAGATTCTCAATAGTGGAGAATATTTAAAAAAAGCAGATTCTAGCTATTTACAGACTGGAAAAGAAAGTCAACTGACCTCTCAAATATCTGAAAAAGCATTGCGTTATGATCTAACAGTTCCTTTTGCACGATATGTGGTACAAAATCAAAATGACATTACGTTTCCATTCAAGCGTTTTCAAATGCAAAATGTATGGAGAGCAGATCGACCACAGAAAGGACGTTTCAGAGAATTTACACAGTGTGATGCAGATGTAGTGGGAAGCGATTCACTTCTTCAAGAAGTAGAACTCGTACAATTATATGATACGGTTTTTACCGATTTGAATTTAACAGCATGTACTATTAAAATCAATAATCGTAAAATTCTTGCTGGTATCGCTGAGGTGATAGGAGCAGAAGATAAATTGATTGATTTTACTGTTGCATTAGATAAGCTAGATAAAATAGGTAAAGAAAAAGTGCAAGAGGAAATGCTCTCTAAAGGAATCGAACAAGAGGCGATTCATTTGTTAGATCCTGTTTTTTCACTTTCTGGTAGTTATTCTGATAAGATTGCAAGCATGAAAGTATTGCTCAAAGATTCTATTATAGGTTTAAAAGGAATTGAAGAATTAGAGTTTATCAATAGATTTATTACTCAAATGCCTTTGAAGAGTGCCGTTTTAGATTTAGATATCACTCTTGCTCGCGGTCTTAATTATTACACTGGTTGTATTTTTGAAGTGGCTGCACCAGATGGTGTTGCTATGGGAAGTATAGGTGGTGGCGGCCGTTATGACGATCTAACAGGAATCTTTGGACTAAAAAATGTAAGTGGCGTTGGGATTAGTTTTGGACTAGATCGTATTTATTTAGTTATTGAACAATTAGATCTTTTTCCTGATACAGTGAGAGCAGGAGTAGAGGTGCTTTTTATCAACTTTGGAGAAAAAGAAGCTGCGTATTGTGCTGGAATGTTGTCTCGCTTTCGCGAAAGCGGAATTAAAACAGAGCTCTATCCAGATGCTGCAAAAATGAAGAAGCAAATGAGTTATGCAGATCGTAATGCTATTCCTTATGTCATTCTAGTCGGTGAAGATGAAATAGCCGCTGGCAAATTAAATCTTAAAAATATGGCGAGTGGTGAGCAATCACTGCTTACGCCAGAAGAGGTTATTTCTAAACTTTCCTAAAGGATTAATTTTATTTTCTCAAAAGCCTCTGAAATTTTTCAGAGGCTTTTTTATGAAACCTATTTTTAAATAATAGAATGAACTAGTTAACTTTAAGAAAGCAGACTGCTCATTATGTTTTGTAGTTACTAAAAGTCTTTTGTTTTGTCTTTAAGTACTTTTTTAGTGCTTCTCTTGATTTTAGTGATGTTATAATCAATATTAATTCTGTTAGACTATTTGAATGTAATAGCATCGTAAATTTAGAGTACTAAAATTTTTATTTTCTCGTATCTACCCAGTTAAAGATATAATTTAAAGGAATTCATAGATGAATACCATAAAAAAACCCTTACTAATAAAAGTAAGGGTTAAGTAGCGTGGGGCGGGCACGATCCGCCGACCTCAGCATTATGAGTGCTGCGCTCTAACCAACTGAGCTACCACGCCATCTCATTTAAAACATTGTTGTTTTAAGCGGCTGCAAATATACATCTATTTATTTTTCTAATCCAAACGTTAGTCATTATTAATTTTGATTAATTTTCTTTTTTGAAGATAGAATTTATACCTTATATTGCCGCAAATGTTATTTTAATGCAAGAACCAATCAAATTTGACCTTGAATTTCCCATTCAAGCATCGCCTACCTTATTATATACGCATATAGCTACTCCTTCTGGAATGTCTGAATGGTTTGCAGATAATGTAAATAGTCGTGGAGAATATTTTAAATTTATTTGGGATGGACAGGAAGAGAAAGCAAAAATATTGAAACGTGTATCAGGAGAAAAAGCCCGTTTTCAATGGGATTATGACGAGGATACTAAAAAGTATTTTGAACTTAGAATTCAAGTAGATGAAATTACCAAAGATGTTTCTTTAATGATATCTGATTTTGGTGATGATGATGATGAAGTAGAAGAACAAAAAATGTTTTGGGAAAACCAAATTAGTGCGTTAAAAAAGGTATTAGGATCTAGATAATCCAGTAATTAAGAATTAATTTTGAGCTCTGAACTTCAGAGCTTTTTTTTATGGTAATAATCAATCAAGAATTTTTAGAAGAACAAACAGCGGTAATACCTTTTGATAATAGAGGTACGTTTTATGGTGACGGTGTCTTTGAAACCTTAAGATGTTATAATGGTAAAGCCTTATTATTTGAAGAGCACTACTTTAGATTAATGTCAAGCATGCGTATTTTACGCATGGAAATACCTCAGTTCTTCACCCCAGAATTTTTTGAAGATAGTATTCTTGATTTATTACAAAAACAAAAACTAGATAAAAATCACGCTAGGGTAAGAATAACAGTGTGGAGAAAATCAGGTGGTTTCTATACGCCTGAAGATTTATCAGTGAACTATTCCATCTCTACTGCAAAATTAGAATCTAAATTTTCAAATATAGACAGGAAAGAGATTGATCTTTTTAAAGATCATTTTATTTATGGTTCTATGATCAGTAATCTAAAGACTACCAATAAAGCAGTAAACATTCTTGCAGGAATTTATGCTAGTGAGAATGGTTATGATGATTTACTATTACTTAATCAGGATAAAATGGTGGTAGAAGCGATTTCTGGAAATATTTTTTTACGGAAAGGTGATGTTATTAAAACGCCTCCTATTTCAGACGGCTGTCTGAATGGGATTATGAGAAATCATATGATCAAACAGCTTAAAAAGATGCTCAATTATAATCTTTTAGAAGAAACAATAACTCCATTCGAACTTCAAAGAGCAGATGAGATTTTTGTTACTAATATGGTACGCGGTATACAAAGTGTTACAAAATATCGTAAAAAGCAATACAATTCAGATGCTGCAAATGAATTAATTGATATACTGAATGATACTTTTTTTGATTAATTATACGATGGATTTTCTGGAGCATTAGACCATAGTTCGTATTCACCACCTAGATTTTTCATTTCTTTTTTCCAAATATCATGCATGTTATCAGATAGAAGATTTTTACTATCTTTATTTTCGACAACCACCCAAGATTTTGAATCAAGTTCATTTTCTAGTTGGTTACGGTCCCAACCAGAATATCCTAAAAAGAATTTAATCTGGTCACTAGTTATATCACCTTCATGAAGTAGTTTGCTCACAGAATGAAAATCGCCACCCCAATAAATATCATTTTCAATTAAATGTGAATCTGGGATAAGGTCTGGTATATTATGAAGAAAATATAAATTATCTGTTTCTACAGGACCTCCTTTATAGACCTCTAATTTTAAAGATATCCCAGGTATTAATTCATCCAGCGTAAAATCCAGTGGTTTGTTAAGAATAAAACCCACAACGCCTTCTGTATTATACTCAGTTAATAAAACTACGGATCTTGAGAAGGAATCGTCACCTATAATAGAAGGCTCAGAAACTAATAGATTACCTCTTTCTGGTGCGATATTTTTCATATAAATCAATTAGACAATTAAACTTAATAAAAAATTATGGATATCACACTAGTATTTTTATAATAGCTTAGATTTAAAAAGTAATTATGAAAAAAAATAAAAAAAGTTCCAACCTTAAACTAGTTAAGTTGGAACTTTTAAATGTGTTAACTAATTTTAATTAGTTTACAGCCTTTTGTAAATCGCTACCTGCTTTGAATTTTACAACTTTCTTTGCAGCAATTTTGATAGTTTTACCAGTTTGTGGGTTTCTACCTTCACGTGCAGCTCTTTTAGAAACTGAGAAAGATCCAAATCCTACAAGAGAAACTCTATCACCTTTTTTAAGTGAACCTTCTACATTTCCTAAGAAAGATTCTAATGCCTTTTTTGCCGCTGCTTTTGAAATTCCAGCATGCTCTGCCATTCCTTCGATTAAATCTGTTTTGTTCATAATTGAATTTAAATTAATGTTGATTAAACTAAAACGTGAAACAAATTTATACGGATTATGCGACCACACAAGGATTACAGGCTAAATATCATTAAAATGTTAATAAAACTAATAAAATGTTAATAAGTATATGCTTTCATAGAGATTTCTTCTTAGCCCACGTCAAATCTAGCATCGCTATCAAAAGAGTATCCATTTAACAAATCTTTAATTTTCATTCTTTTTTTATTGGGCAATTGAAGTTCTTCTATTTCTATCATATTGATGCCACAAGCAACTAACATTTTTCCATCTTCCATCACAAAACTTCCAGGTTGCATTTTATGATTCTTTTCAACAACTTTAGTTTTATGAACCTTAGCAATCATCTTTTCTTTATTGAAAAACAAAGCTTTTGCTACTGGGTATGGATATAAACCTCTAACCAGCGCATCTATAGCACTAGCATCTTGGGTGAAATCGATACGTGTATTCTGATTATTTAATTTTGGTGCTTCTTTTAAATTTACATTATCTTTTTGGATAGTGGTAGCGATAGACCCTTGAGCAATGCTATTCACGGTCTCTAGGCTTAAAATAGCACCCATGCTCATCAATCTTTTATAAAGTGTCCCGACGGTTTCAAAAGGCTCTATAGAAGTTTCTTTATTTGCAATGATAGCGCCTGTATCAATTTTATCATCGATAAAGAAAGTAGTCACACCGGTAATTTTTTCCTGATTAATAATAGCCCAGTTAATGGGTGCAGCACCTCTATATTGTGGCAACAAGCTTGCATGCAGGTTAAACGTTCCTAAATGCGGCATTTTCCATACTGCTTGTGGTAACATCCTAAAAGCAACAATCACTTGAAGGTCTGCTTTAAATGAAGACAATTCTTTTAAGAACTCTTCCGATTTTAGATTAGTAGGTTGTAATGTCGGGATCTTATTTTCAACCGCGTACTTTTTAACGTCACTTTCATTTATTTTTCTTCCTCGACCTGCAGGTTTATCTGGTGCAGTAACAACAGCAACGATTTCATGATGTGATCGATGTATGGTATCTAGAACACCAGTTGCAAATTCTGGTGTACCAAAAAATATTATTCGTAATGATTTATTCATTGATTTTGTATTTATTATTTGTAGTTAAGGAGATTTTTCCTTCTTCTAATAGCATTTTTAAATGTGCTACAATACGCTCTTTTTTTTCAGGTAAAAACTCCAGTATTTCCTTATAACTTAAAGGCTGTTTTTGTAGTGCGTTTGTTATTTGTTGTGGAGTAGTAGCCATCATTTTACCTGAATGACAATTACTACAATGACCGCAGTCCTGATCTGTTTTTTCATCAAAATATTCTAGAATCATTCTATTGATACAGGTATCAGTATTGGTAACTAATTTGACTAGAGATTTTAATTTTTCTAATCGGAGTGAGTTTTGATTTTCAAGCTCTCGAGAGAATCTATTAATTGTTCTATCATCATCTCTGGGCACTAAATAGGTAATTTGTAAATCTGTATTTGTAATGGTAGCTTCAACTAGTTCTTGTTCATGTAATAATTGTAATGTTTCATTTACTTGATCTTCACTAGTGTTACTTCTCGTAGCAATCAAAGCAGTGTTTATTTGTAAATCATGGTGTTGACTGCTACCATAAGTACGTAGCATAGCCTGGATTATAGCATTTACTACTGGTCTGTTTTGTGCAAAATGGATGATTCTTGTTCCGCTTTCGCGAAAGCGTACACTAGAACGTCTATGGTAACCTTGTGCAAGACTGATTACACTAAAGCGATCTAATGCATTTAATGCACTGTAGGCCTGCATTCCATTTAATTGATAGGTATTACAGAATTTTGAAAAGGAAAGGGAATGTGTGATTTCTTCACCTTCGCCTATTGCTATTCTCAAATAGTTAGATAATTTTTTATAAATAAACTTTAAATATTCAGGAGTAGGTTGTGATTTAACAAACTGGTTATAAGCATGCTCAATATCATTGCGATTATAAATAAAGTGGGCGATACTATCACGATTATCACGGCCAGCTCTTCCTGTTTCTTGATAAAAACTTTCTATGCTATCAGGCAATTGCATATGCACCACGCTGCGTACATCTGGCTTATCTATTCCCATACCAAATGCGTTTGTCGCCACCATTACTTGCATATCATTCTTCATCCATGATTGTGCAGCAAGTTCTCGTAACTTATTGTTTAAACCACCATGATAAAAGCCAGCCGTAATATCAGACTGATGTAAAATGAGTGTAAATTCTACAGCGTTCTTTCTACTACGGACATAGGTGATACTACTGCCTGGATTGTTTTTATAAAAATCTACAAATGATTGTCTTTTATCACCAGTTTTTTCAATTGTGTAATGAATGTTTGCTCTTTCATAACTAGACTTAAAGACTTTAAAATTCTTCAGCTCTAATACGTTTAATATATCTTTCTGAACAGCATGGGTTGCTGTCGCAGTTAGGGCAATTATAGGCACTCTAGGATGTAATCCTTTCAAAATACTTATCTGACGATAGGCAGGTCTAAAATCGTGTCCCCATTCACTTATGCAATGTGCTTCATCAATAGCAATTAGATTTACATTCATTTTTAATAGACGCTCTTGAACTAGGTCTTGTTGTAAACGCTCTGGGCTTAAGTACAAAAAATCATAATTTCCATAAATACAATTGTCCAGGACATCATCTAGTTCTCGATAAGAAATGCCACCAGTTATTCCTACTGCTTTAATATTTCTCTTTTTAAGTTGATCTACTTGATCCTTAATTAAAGCGACTAAAGGAGAAATTACAATACAAATGCCTTTTAATTGTATTCCAGGAATTTGATAACAAATAGATTTTCCACCGCCAGTAGGCAATAAAGCGACGGTATCCTTTCCTTTGAGTACATGAAAGATGATCTCTTGCTGTAAAGGACGGAAATTTTCAAAACCGTACACGTTTTTTAATATGTCTCTAGATCTTTCCAGCAATATTATAAATGATCTTTTATGAATTGAAATCTATTTTCTATATCTATACGTGGTACAGTAATAGGAGTGTATCCCATCTTTGTATAAAAGTTTTTCAAGATATCTCCCAGAACTACGGCTTGTTCATAGCTCTCGTAGCGCTCGCTGTCACTTTTATATATTTCTTCCCAAGGTGGTAAAAAGAATACTTGATCATATCGGTACATGTTGCTAGCTTCTATATAATCGTCTGGTATGTGATCTCCTGTAAAAATATGATAAGCAGGAACGTCAGGAATACCTCTATCATAGAAATGAATACCTTCTATAGCATTTTTGAACTGGGCTATACGTCCAGCTAATAATTGATTGCTAAAAGCAAATGGATCTGTAAGGAACAATTGTTCAATTCCTTGTTCTTGAGCCTTTGCAGTTACCTCTCTAGAGATTTCATGATGCACGTTGTAGCCGCCATCTTCAATAGAGTTTATGACACTGGTTTTTCCAGATCCTGGTCCGCCTATTATTAAGATTCTTTTCAGTTTTTCCATATAACTACAAAATAACTAAATCTATAGATAGCAATCGTGCGTATCATGAATTATATTTGCATTCTTATTATGGAAAACAACAATTCAGAAGAATTTTATGCAAAACTTAAAACCCAGTTAGCTGATACCAGTATCTGGCCGTCTAAGTATATGTATAAATTTATCGTTCCTACACAGGGAACACAAATTAAGGAGATAGAAAAAGTGTTTGACAACACAGGAGCCGTTATCAATACTAAAGAATCTAGTAAAGGAAAGTATACAAGTGTTTCTATATTAGTTAAAATGAAAAACCCAGATGCGGTTATTGAAAAGTATATGGAGATAAGCAAAGTAGAAGGTGTTATATCACTTTAAGTTCTATCTAGATAATAATTACAATAACATTTTATTTAGGCTATTTTGTGTATTTTGCAGCACTTCACATTAAGTAATACCATTTCAATTTGATATCATCATTAGAATATAATACAGAACGCAACCATCTTGTCATACCAGAATACGGTAGACATATTCAAAAACTTGTAGAGCATTGTAGAACCCTTGAAACTAAGGAGGAACGCAATCGTATGGCAACGGCTATTATAGGCGTTATGGGAAATTTGAATCCGCATTTAAGAGATGTGGCAGATTTTCAACATAAACTATGGGATCAATTATTTGTCATTGCAGATTTTGATCTTGATGTAGATTCACCATACCCTATTCCTAATAAAGAAGAGCTAGCGGCACGTCCTAAAAGAATGGCTTATCCTCAAAAAAGACCGCGTTACAGGTTTTATGGGAACAACATTCAAGGTATGATTAATGTAGCACTAGGCTGGGAAAGAGGAGAAAAGAGAGAAGCTTTAGCTTATATTATTGCAAATCACATGAAAAAATCATTCCTTAATTGGAATAAGGATACCGTAGATGATGCTGTAATTTTCAAGCACTTGTTTGAATTGAGTGATGGAGAGATCAACCTTGCTGCAAAAGAAGAAGATCTATTAGAGTCTAAAGCGTTGATCTATCGCAATACAAATACCAATAGGTCCAAATCAAATCATACCAGTAATAAACGTAATCACGGTAAGAAAAACACTAGAACTACTAATAATAATAGACGCAGAAAGAACTAATTTTCTATTTAATCTAGACTAAAAAAAAGTCCCATTTCAATTATGAAATGGGACTTTTTTTTGATTCTCTATAGTACTAGATCGCTTTACGCGTTTCCTCAGTATTCATTCTCCATGCGTCTAACATCCATGTAGTGGTTTCTAATTCTCTTATGTAAGCACCTATTAGGTCTATTGTACCTTCATCTTCACATTCTCCTGCGGTTTTAACCACTTTGGACATTTGTGATAAAATCGTGCCATGATCATCAATAAGGTTTTTCACCATATCAGTGTCAGACAGCTCTGATTTTGATTCTTTTAAATTTGATAATTTTAAATAATCGCTATAATTAGAAGTAGGCTGGTATCTTAATGTTAAAATACGTTCTGCTATCTCATCAATTTTTATTGCTGCATCATCATACATTTCTTCAAATTTAACGTGCAAATCAAAGAAAGAACGACCAACAATATTCCAGTGGTAATTTCTAATTTTTTGGTAATATAAATGATAGTCTGCTAAAAGAATATTAAGCTCTTTACTAGTATCTTTTGCTTTTTCTATGTCAAAATTTAAGTAATTCATTCGTTTATTTAGATTTTTCTTGTTTGTCTTTAATTGTTGTGCTATCGATGTTTAAATCTCTGTTTTTGGTTGTTGTATCACCAAATTTTGTTAAAGGTTGTTCTTTTGTCTTTCTTTCAAATTTTCTTTCCATGGCTTTAATTATTTTTCTTAAAGATACTAAGGGATAGCTCTTAGTATTTTGAAATTTGAGTTAAACTATGTTTAGAAAACCTTAAATTATGAATACAATCTTCTTTAAATGAAGGAATCTTTATAAAATCTCTAATTATTTAACAACAAAGAATCTTTCAAAACTATTGGTACTTGAAACAAGCATCCATATTAATGGTGCAAATCCTCTTTCCAGACTTTCTTCTGTTAATTCTAAAACCTTTTTGTAGGTATAAGACACTGGCAATTCTTGAGGTGACATTTTCCAAGCATATTTTTCTGGTAGGAAGTAAAGGTTGTCGGTTTCCGCTTTCGCGAAAGCGGAATAATTAAAGTAATAACCTACAATACTATTTTTATTTATGTATTCAAATTTATGCGGCCATAAATGCTGTGGAATAAAAACATGGGCCAAATAGCAAACTTGCTGCTTTACTTTTGAAATATCAATTTGATGCGACTCTAAAGTTTCTCTAGCTTCTTCTGAATAGAGAAGTGGTAACTGATGTTCTTTAAGATGTTTGAGTTTTTTTACTAAATTATCTCTTCCATTAGGGCCTTTATATTTGAAAAGCTCTTGATGTATTTCAGAAAATTGATCAGCTTCTATTTTAGGTTGGTAGATATAAAATTTATAAACCAATTCTATATGAATAACGGTGTTCGTCCTTTTATGTTTTATAATATAGTCTAATTCTCCGATGGTAATTTTGCCTTTAAAAATCTGTATGTTAGAGAGTAATAATTTATAATTATTAGATTTTTCTACACAAAATTTGAAAAAGTATTCGGCTCTTTTACCTAAAACAGTTCCTTGTGGTATTACAGGTAACTCTAATGACTCTTCGTTATCTAGATGATCAAAATTAAAGTTAGATAGGTAAAATTGTTCCAGCCCTAGTAATTCTCCAGACCACAAGCTTGCCGTTTTATAGAATGCTTTAAAACGTGCGTAATTACTAGTCATTTTTTTTACTTGTTATATTGGCTTTTTAAATAGCTACCTGCCGCTGGCCCTAAATTAAATAATAAATCGAGACCGCTTAAAGGTTGTAAAAAACCATGTTTCTCTTGAAAAACCTGAATATATGAGTCCAATATCATCAATGGATTTCCTTTTGCTGTAATAAGCCTATGCGCTAGAGGATCATTTTGATAATTTGTTGTGTTTTGCAAATCCTTATCCAATTTTAAATGCTCTAATAAAAAGTCGAACGTTTTTAGATTCCAATCGATAAGTAATGTCGGAATATTTTGAAAGAGCAGTTCCAAATCATCTTGATAATATTCAAAATATGGGCTACTGTAATAAGCACTTTTAATGCTTTTTAAATGCGTTGCATCCCAATTCTGTGAATGATCTATTTCTATACTATTGTACGATACAGAATGACCTTTCTTTTGGTGAACGACAGGAATGTTTAGGGCTAATTTTCCGTTTGCAGCCGCGATATATGTTCTGTTTCTGTACGTCTGCTTGACATAACTGTCTTGTGTTTCTATTAACAAGTGTTTTGCCTTATGGATATGAATGAGTGATATGACATCCACAAAATAGGAGGGATGAATTATTAATTCATTCATATACCTTATGATTTCTCTTTCTTTTTCTTTTTATTCTTCAGTATTTTACTCACCACAAAATAACCACCTAATAGCACTAGGAAATAGACTAAATAGGAAGTAGGCTGTCCAGAACCATTCACTGTTGTGAACATTCTTTCAAATCTAAAAGCATTTAAAAATGATTTATTACCATCATAACTCATCCATACAAAAACTGGCTTTCCTACTACATGATTGAATGGAACATAACCCCAGTACCTACTATCAAGGCTATTATCACGATTATCTCCCATAAGCCAGTAATAGTCTTGCTTGAAAGTATATGAGGTAAGTGGTGATCCATTTAACATCACCTTAGTACCATTTACGGTAACATTATTAAAGATTTGCATCTCACTTCCTTCATACACTTCAATGATTCTTTTGAAGTATGGAATGTTTTTATAATCTATGTCAATTGTCATTCCAGCTGCTGGAATTAAAAACTCATCGCGATCATCATTATTGTTAGATAGTCGTGCGTCGTAAGGAAAGGTATTTAAAGCATTATAAACGGTCGAATAATCATTGCGATCTCTTAAGTCTTTTCTAAATGGTGCTGGTAAGGTTTGATTACGCATAGTGTATTCTGTGATAACACCATCTGCTTTAAGTTGTTCAATAGCTTGTTCTGTAGCAGTAAACTCTACTAGGCTAGGATCTGTATCTCTATCGGTTTGATAAATCTCTTCAGTGATATCATATTTTTCTATCATGTAAGGACGATCGCCCATAATGTCAAGTCTATTTGCTTTTGCTTGATATTTATGCTGCGGCCTTGCTCTTTCTGGAAGAATTAGTTTTTCTCCATTGATAAAAATATCTCCATCTTTCATAGACATTTTATCACCGGCAATGGCAACACATCGTTTCACATAATTAGATTTTTTATCAATAGGTTTATAATGATACTTACCGTCATCATTAGGATAAGAATTAATGGTATCAGTCGGATAATTAAATACTACAATATCATTGCGCTCTATCTTTTGAAAACCAGGAATACGCGTGTATGGTAATTGAGGTCTTGCCAGATAACTCTTGATACCTGCCACAGGGATCGTGTCGTGAACCATAGGAGCAGCGATAGGTGTCATAGGTAATCTTGCACCGTAATGAAATTTACTAACAAACAAGAAATCACCGGTTAGCAAAGTCTTTTCTAGTGAAGAAGTAGGGATAATAAAAGGTTGCATGACATAAGTATGCACTATAGTCGCAGCGATTACCGCAAACAAAATAGAATTGGTCCATTCTCCTGCGGCGGTGCGAGGATTTAAATCTCTTTCTTTTACATGCACTAAAGGCTGAGTATAATTGACATAGTAAATGTACAAACCTAGAGTCAGTATAACCAAAGCAGTATCCTTAGGCTTATTGTAACCAAATGATCTTAATGTGTCCACCCATACGACGATAAACATCATAATATTAACAACAGGAAGAAATAACAAAATGGTCCACCACCATGGTCTGTTCATTATTTTCATTAAGGTGATCGCGTTATAAACAGGAACAAATGCTTGCCACGCTTTGTTTCCAGCTGCGATATACATTTTCCAAGTTCCTAACCCATGAATAAGTTGTATTACTATAAATACGATTAACCATTCTGTCCAGTTCATATGATAATTTTGTAGATGAAAGATTTTAGAGAAATGTGTTACAACCCTAGTACATCTTTCATGGTGTAAATTCCTTTTTTATTAATAATCCACTCTGCAGCAATAACACTTCCTAATGCAAATCCTTCACGTGTATGTGCTGTGTGAGTGATTTCTATACTATCAATTTCATTTTGATAGGTAACGCTATGAGTTCCTTTTACATCTTCCTCACGCAAAGCATTGATAGATATTGAGTTTTCTTTTATCTCAGAACCTAAATGCCAGTTTTCTTTTCCAGCCTTTTCATTAAGCCCTTCAAATAAGGTAATAGCAGTCCCGCTAGGTGCATCTTTTTTCTCAATATGATGTATTTCCTCCATAGAAACGCTATACTCCTTGAAATTGCTCATCATGTCAGCAAGTTTTTTATTAAGCTCAAAAAAGATATTGACTCCTAGACTAAAGTTGGACGCATAAACCATACTTGACTTATTTTCTGCTACAGATGCAGTAATTTCAGAAAGATGATCGTTCCATCCAGTAGTACCACAAACAATTGGAATTTGTGTTGGAATCAAATGATTTAAGTTACTTAAAACGCTTTCAGGACTTGTAAACTCTATAATAACATCTGCCTTTGAGACATTTTCTAAAGAGTCGTTACGACCTATTTTTGCTACGATAGTGTGACCACGCCGTAATGCTGTTTTCTCAATGGTTTTACCCATTTTACCATATCCTAATAATGCTATTTTCATATTAAAAATTATAGCTTAAATTAAAACCGTAAGTACTTCCTATGGAAAGAGTATTGTAATCCATATACGGTAAAACAGTCAAATTACGATCCACATTAAACTGACTCAAATGTCCATCTACATTAGCATCAATGATTTGTAAAACATAAAGAGCAGCTGTAATCAAGATGCTTAACTCTTTATTTCTTTGAGAATTGCGTTGCGCTCTCTCTAGTCCTTGTGTAGTAATGAATGGTGTTCCATCTTCATTTGAAAACTCGTCATCAGTACCACCTGCTAGACGTATTCTAAATGCGTCTCTAAGTCTGTTGTATTCCCTATCATTAACAGTATAAACGTAAATAGGTATACCAACAGCGGCAACAGCAAGTGGAATCTTCCAATATTTTTTATTGTACGCCTGACCTAATCCAGGAATAACAGCGCTATAAAAAGCAGCTTTTGCAGGTCTATTAGCATCATAAACTCTTGAAATACTGTCCTGGGCAACAATAATATCATTGAGATCGAGTGTTGTGTTGGGATCCTTTTGTCCAAACCCTAGAGCACCCACAAGAAGCAATATGAAAAATAAATATTTACTCATTGATCAACTTTACAATACGTTCAAAGTCGGCTTTAGAAGCATAAGAAATAGTTATTTTACCTTTACCACTGCTTGATATAGTAGTGGTTACTTTAGTGTCTAACAGTGTATTGAGTTCTTTTGTTTGTTGAACGATGTTCTCTGGTAAAGTGTTGGTTTTAATTTGCTTTCGCGAAAGCGTACCGCTTTTTAATTCCTTAACCAGTTTCTCTGTATCTCTTACAGAAAGACTGTCTGCTAGTATTTTTTGATAGATATCTAGTTGTTGCTCTAGGCTTTCTAAATTGATTAAAGCACGACCATGTCCCATAGAAATAAATCCATCTCTCATTCCTGTTTGAATGATAGGGTCCAATTTTAAAAGACGTAAATAGTTAGCAATTGCACTACGTGATTTCCCAACTCGCTCGCTCATTTGCTCTTGAGTAAGATCAATTTCTTCAATCAACCTTTGATAAGAAAGAGCGATCTCTATAGGGTCTAAATCTTGGCGCTGTATATTCTCTACTAGTGCCATTTCAAGAGATTCCTGATCGTTTGCGATGCGCACATAAGCAGGAATAGTATCTATTCCCAAAAGCTTTGAAGCACGACATCTACGTTCTCCAGAAACCAATTCGTACTTTCCATAACCTTTCTTGCGAACGGTTATAGGCTGTATAACGCCTAATTCTTTAATAGAAGATGCTAGTTCTCTAAGATGCTCTTCATTAAAACTAGTTCTAGGTTGAAAAGGATTCATTTCAATATCCTTTAAAGGTAAATCGATTACGTTTCCTACAATCTGATCAGCATTTTTATCTTCTGCAGATTTGATATCGTTGCTAGGATCTTTTAATAGAGCAGATAATCCTCTTCCTAGTGCTTGTTTTTTAGTTGCTTTTGCCATGTTGCTTAAGCGTTTTTCTGTATAAGTTCATTAGCAAGGCTCAAATAATTTTCAGAGCCTTTACTAGATGCGTCATAGTTAATAATACTCTCACCATAAGACGGCGCTTCACTTAAACGCACATTGCGTTGAATGATTGTCTTAAATGTAAGTCCTTCAAAATGTTTATTTACTTCTTCTACTACTTGATTTGATAATCTCAAACGACTATCATACATCGTTAGCAATAAACCTTCAATGTCTAGATCAGGATTATGTATTTTTTGAACACTTTTTACAGTATTCAATAACTTTCCTAGACCTTCAAGAGCAAAATATTCACACTGTATAGGAATTAAAACCGAATTACTTGCCGTAAGTGCATTTAAAGTTAGCAAACCTAGTGATGGAGCACAATCGATAATAATGTAGTCGTATAAACCTTTAACTGCTTCTAAAGAAGTCTTCATCATATACTCGCGCTTGTCTTTATCAACTAGTTCTATTTCAATAGCTACCAGATCAATATGCGCTGGAATAATATCTACATTAGGAGATTCTGTTTTAATTATCAGTTCTTCGGCTGTAACAGAATTTTCTATTAGTTGATAAGTACCTTGTTCAATCGCTTCCACATCTATACCTAATCCAGATGTTGCATTAGCCTGTGGATCTGCATCAATAAGTAAAACTTTCTTTTCCAAAACACCCAAACATGCAGCAAGATTAACAGCTGTCGTCGTTTTTCCTACACCACCTTTTTGATTTGCTATAGCAATTATTTTACCCATGGAGATCATTCAGTTTAAAACGCTAAAGTAAATATTTTACAGCTCATTTTACAGCCATTTCTAGAATTCAGTTAACAACCTTTTATAAGTAAAAGAATGAATTTGTCTATTTACCTGATTTTGAGTAGCCGATGATAGGTGGTTTATGTTCTTTGGTAAGTAGTAACTTTGCCTCATGAAAAAACTATTAGTAATAGGTAAAAACTGGCCAGAGCCTAAAACTACAGCAGCTGGATATAGGATGTTGCAGTTATTAGAGATCTTTAAAGAGAATTCTTATTCAGTTCATTTTTGCAGTGCTACCCAAAAATCAAAGTATTCATTTGATTTAGAATCTATTGGAATCAAAGAACAAACGGTTTTTCTAAATGATGATAGTTTTGATACTTATATTCAAAATTTGCAACCAGATATTGTTTTGTACGATCGTTTTATGACCGAAGAGCAATATAGCTGGAGAGTTAGAGAGAACAGTTCTACATGTATTCATATTTTAGATACAGAAGATCTTCACTTTTTAAGAAAAGCTAGGGAAGTCGTTCTTAAGAAAAAGCAACCATTAAATCTTTACAATGAAGTCGCTATGCGAGAAATCGCCTCAATAAGTAGATGTGATTTAAGTATGATAATTTCTACTATAGAGTTTGATTTATTGCAAAAGGATTTTGAAATTCCTAAATCAAAATTAGTTTACATTCCATTTTTATACAGCGATGCTAAAAGAGAGAAGTTAACTTTTAATCAAAATTCTTTTCAGAAAAGATCAAATTTTGTGATGATAGGTAATTCCTTGCACGAGCCTAATTATGACGCTATTCTTTATATGAAAAAAGAGATCTGGCCGCTAATTAGAAAAACGCTTCCGCAAGTTGAAGTGCATATTTATGGCGCTTATCAAAGCGATAAAATCACACAACTTCACAATAAAAAAGATGGATTCCTAATAAAAGGCTTTGCATCAGATGCTTATGAAACTTTAGCCAATTATAGAATATTGCTCGCTCCACTAAGGTTTGGTGCAGGATTGAAAGGTAAAATATTTGATGCGTTACATACGGCGACACCAGTAGCCATGACTTCTATCGCGGCAGAAGCCATGTTCGTTAATTCTGCACCATTTGGTTTTATTGAAGATGAAATGATCAGTTATGCAACTTACTGTGTAGAATTGTATCAGTCAAAAGAACAATGGAATGAAGTAAGCGGCAAACATCTAGAAATTCTTAAAAGTAATTATGATAGATCCGCTTTCGCGAAAGCGTTACTACTTCAAATTTCAAAAATAGATATCAAATCAGAAGAACAACAATCGCCATTAGAACACTTTAACCTAAAAATGTTAAATTATCATTCTAACGCTAGATTTAAATACCTAAGCAAGTGGATTGCATTGAAAAATTCTAATCAGGCGTAGTGAAAATTTCAATAGTATATTAAACTGCTTTCTTCTTGATAAAGAGAAGTCTAAATAATTTAAAAATAACCAGTGATATAATACCGACTATTAGGCCTGTAGCAAATTCAGCAATGATAGAAGGCCAGGAGTGAAGCAGTTCTTCTATCCAGTGTATATTATGAAGAAAAATACCACCAGCAACTAATAAAAGGGCAATAGTCCCTATTATAGAAAGACTTTTAATAATCCATGGTAAGGCTTTTACAAGAACAGACCCTACGGAATAGGAAATTCCTTTTTTGTCTTTACTTAATCTAATCAATCGGGCACCTAGATCATCCATTCTTACAATTCCAGCCACGATTCCATAAACTCCAACAGTAGCTATAATCGCTACAACAGAAACTACTAAAATCTGATTTAAAATTGATTCTACTACTACAGAACTTAAAGCGATAATCACTATCTCTACAGAAAGTATAAAGTCGGTAACAATTGCAGATTTAATTTTATCCTTTTCTAACGCAAGAATTTCTTCTTCAGTAAGTTCTTTTGCTGCTATGGTTGTGTCGGGCTTTTCATGAGGAAAAATCCATTCGTAAATCTTTTCAGCACCTTCAAAAGCTAGATAAATAGCTCCTAATAGTAGAATAATAGTGATAGCTATTGGTAAAAAAGCACTTAATAGAAATGCAATAGGAAGGATGATTAATTTATTTAAAAAAGATCCTTTAGTTATGGCCCATAACACTGGGATTTCTCTAGAAGATACAAATCCAGAAGCTTTCTCTGCATTTACAGCAAGATCATCACCTAAGATACCTGCTGTTTTCTTTGTTGCTACTTTACTCATAGAAGCAACGTCATCCATAAGAACACCTATATCATCTAATAAAGCAAAAAATCCAGAAGCCATGTAATTATTTCATTTAAGAAGGTAAAAGTACTTTTTTTAAACACGTTTGAAAGGAAAATCCATGTTAAGAATAACATGATGATTCATAACTTTAGAAATCAAATATTTTTTAGTTCTTACAAAGCACTTAAGCAAGCATTTTATTCCTACTTAAAATAAAATTACTCTCTTTCATTCATGGCTTCTTCTAGCACCTTTTTAAATATATCCACTGGTTGAGCGCCAGTAACAGCACTTTTTCTATTAAAAACTATAGTAGGTACAGAATTCACGCCCATATTTTTCCAATAATTCTGTTGATCTCTTATTTCTTTTTGAGCTTCCTTATTACCTAATCTATTAATCGCATCCTCTACATTTAACCCAGCTTCTTGCAGCGATTGTCTTAAAACTTCTCGATCAGACACATCTTTATTATCTGTAAAAAAAGCTTTCATTAATATCATTTTGAGATCTGTCTGTTTATTGAACTCTTTTGCATATTCTAATAAAATATGAGCTTCAAAAGTATTGGACATTTTCATGTCATCATTATAATTAAAAACAAAATCTACTTCTTCACCAACGGCTTTCATTTGATTTTGCATTTGTTGATGTTGTTCTGGTCCAGCACCGTATTTTTCTGCAAGATGTTCTTGTAAATTTTGACCTTCAGCTGGCATGTTAGGATTCAGCTCAAATGGTTGCCATTCTATTTCTATTTGGTCTGAGATTCCTAGGTCTGTAATAGCTTTTTCTAAACGTTTGTAACCTATGGTACACCACGGGCAAACCACGTCAGATACCATATCAATCTTTAATTTAGGTTTCATATGATTCGTTTTAATCCTGCTTTCGCGAAAGCGAAATTATAAAAAGCCTTTTGCAACAACTTACTCTTTAAGGGAATTATGGGAAATGTAGTTTTATAAAGAATCCTATATAAAACTGCGGTAGTATTTTACATCAAGGTCAAACAAAAAGTCTCAACACAATATGCTAAGACTTTGGTAACCATAAAAATAGTTAAATGGTGAAGAAAGGTTAAACTTCTACAGCATCTTCTTTGAACTGAAGCTCTACTGCATGTTGCCCTTTTAAAATATCTTTCATCGTTTCTCGTTCTCTAATCAGGTGGGATTTTCCATTGTACCAAAGGACTTCAGCAGGTCGGTAACGAGAATTATAATTACTGGCCATAGAAAAACAATAAGCCCCAGCGTTAGAGAAAGAAAGGATATCACCTTCTGTAATTTCTGCTATCTGACGGTTGTTTGCAAAGGTGTCTGTTTCACATATATAACCTACAACGCTGTAAAATCTGTTTTTACCATCTGGATTTGAAATGTTTTTAATACCATGATAAGAACCATATAGCATAGGACGTATCAAATGATTAAAACCAGAGTCTACACCAGCAAAAACTGTAGAAGTAGTCTGTTTAACAACATTAACCTGTGCTAAAAATTGTCCAGATTCACTTACAAGAAACTTTCCAGGTTCAAATGCCATGGTAATTTCACGACCGTAGTTTTTACAAAACTGATTAAATCGTTCACATAATTGTTCGCCTAGATCCTCAATGTCTGTAGATACATCTCCTTCTTTATAGGGTACTTTAAAACCACTACCGAAATCGATAAATTCTAGGTTTTTAAATTTTGCCGCCGTTTCAAAAAGAATTTCTGTAGCATAAAGAAAAACACCTATATCTAAAATGTCGCTACCAGTATGCATGTGCACACCATTCACGGTCATCCCTGTGTTTTCTACAATTCTTAATATATGTGGAATTTGATGTATGGAAATACCAAATTTACTATCGATGTGTCCTACAGAAATGTTTGCATTTCCTCCAGCCATTACGTGCGGATTGATCCTGATGCAAACAGGTGTTTTAGGATGTTTAGAACCAAATTGTTCTAAAATCGACAGGTTATCAATATTTATTTGCACACCTTTTGCCGCTACATTCTCTATTTCTTCTAGAGAAACGCCGTTAGGAGTAAAGATGATTTTCTTAGGATCTACTCCAGCTGCCAGTCCCAATTCTACTTCTTGTAGACTCACGGTATCGAGTCCAGCGCCTAGCTGTTTAAAAAGTTTCAAGATAGAAATGTTAGAAAGTGCTTTTACAGCGTAATGAATTCTTAAGTTTTTTGCTTTCGCGAAAGCGGAAACTAAACGTTCATACTGCGCTACAATGACCTCTGCATCATAGACATAGACCGGACTACCGTGTTCGCGGGCTATGTTTAATAAATCTTGATTATTCATGATAAAAAATTAAGCCTACAAAAGTACTAGACAAAAAGAAATAAAAGTAAAGAAAATCATAAAATTTAAAACCTGATATCGTTGTGGTAAGCGATAAACTTGAATTGTATAAATAAACGATTCTTTTAGATAGAATAGTTTCAAATTGAAGTTTCACTTTCTTATTTTTGCTGGACTTAATATGGAACTTTAAAGAACATTTATGAATCTTCACGAATATCAAGGAAAAGAAATTCTCGCTAGTTATGGTGTAACTATACAAAGAGGAAAGGTAGCAACCACTTCTGACGAGGCAGTAGCTGCGGCAAAAGCGCTAACTGAAGAAACAGGAACAGGATGGCACGTCATCAAAGCACAAGTACACGCAGGTGGACGTGGAAAAGGTGGTGGTGTTAAACTTGCTAAAAACCTTGATCAAGTAAAAGAAATTTCTGGTCAGATTATAGGAATGGATTTAGTAACACCTCAAACAACTGCAGAAGGTAAGAGAGTACACCAAGTTCTTATTGCCGAGGATGTTTATGAGCCTGGAGAAGCTGAAATTGAAGAATTTTACATGTCAGTACTTCTTGATCGTGCACAAGGTAAAAACATGATCATGTATTCTACAGAAGGTGGAATGGACATAGAGACTGTTGCTGAAGAAACCCCACATTTAATTTTTACTGAAACGATTGATCCCGCTCATGGATTGCAAGGTTTTCAAGCTAGACGTATTGCTTTTAATCTAGGTTTAAGCGGTAAAGCGTTTAAAGAAATGACAAAGTTTGTAAACTCTTTGTACAACGCATATGTAGGATCTGATAGTGCTTTATTTGAAATCAATCCAGTCTTAAAAGCTTCTAACAATACGATCATAGCTGTAGATTGTAAAATCACTTTAGATGAAAACGCATTGTTCCGTCATAAAGATCTTGAAGAATTAAGAGATACTAGAGAAGAAAATGCAACAGAAGTAGAAGCAAAGGCCGTAGGTCTTAATTATGTAGATCTAGATGGAAATGTTGGTTGTATGGTAAATGGTGCTGGTCTCGCAATGGCAACTATGGATCTTATTAAACAAGCTGGTGGATCTCCTGCAAACTTCCTAGATGTAGGTGGTACAGCAGATGCTAAAAGAGTAGAAGAGGCCTTTAAAATTATCTTGAAGGATAAAGGTGTTAAGGCTATCTTAGTGAATATATTTGGTGGTATCGTAAGATGTGACCGTGTGGCGCAAGGAATTATCGATGCTAAGAAAAGTATGGGTGACGCTATGAATGTGCCATTGATCGTAAGACTACAAGGTACTAATGCAGAGATTGCAAAGGAGCTGATCGACAACAGCGGAATGGACGTACAAAGTGCGGTAGAATTTCAAGAAGCTGCTGATAAAGTGCAGGCTGTAATAGCTTAATTAATAGTTTTGCAATTCATAGTAATTGTGAAGGATGAAAAAACCACGCGATAGCGTGGTTTTTTTGTTTTCCTAAATATGAATTGAGCTTATCATTTATTTTCATCAGAATGAGTCATCCTTAGATCTACTCTTTAGAGCTTTGCGGCTCATACACATCGTTACAACAGTGCTTAAAGTAACAGGTAGTATTATCATTGTTAATGTAGCTATAAAGTTTCTCCATATAAATCGATCTAACTGGAAATTGATGTCACTCAAATAAAACAAGCCAGCAATAATGAAGGTTGTTGCAATGATTATCATGAGTAACTTGTGACTGTTATTTTTCATAATACTTAAAGTTTTACAAATATTACCACTTTATTTACTCGTCAAATTTTAATCATTGGGTTCTAATCCTCATCTTCCTCAGCTTTCTTGAGATCTTCTACTGTAATTTCTGGAAGAGCATCTGGATCGCTCATTTCTTTATCAGTGTAGTCATCTTCATCAAAAGATTCCATCTGCATGGATAAGCGCTTGGATATTTTTACGAGGTATTTAGTATCCTCAGTAATAACTTCTACTGCTTCAATAGTTTCATATTTGTGGTTTTTGAAGGTAATGACATCGTCATCACCATAACCGTCTGGATATTTTGCTACTAACATAGCAAGTACCTCTGGTGTAAGTTTTTTATAGTCAACTATAACATTTCTCATTAGCAAGTTTTTTAATTTTTAAAAATAGTCCTTTACTCTGTATCTATAATGTCTTCAAAAATAATGTTCAATTGGTTTTGAGTGAGGTTAGAATGCTTAATTAAATAGGGAATGATTTCAATGCAAAATTCCTTAAGATCAAACTCTTTAATAGATTTGATTTCATAATATTTAAGTAATTCTTCCATATCCTTTTCGGCAGCAGACTCGATGCATTCTTTTACCATAGAAACTTGTAAAAAGTCATTTGTGTCTATGGTTTCATAGGTAGAAGTGACGCATTTATTGGTCTCAATAGAAATATTATCTAAGACGTTTTGCGCCCGACTAAATCCAGATACTAGTAAAAACAGTATCAATATATAAAAAGTTTTATTCATAATAACATTAGTAATAACTAATCGAAATTATATTTTTTTAAAGTTATTTCAAAGTTGTTTTTGAATTAATTTCATCCTTTTAAAGCATGCTAAAACTCTTTATTACATCTATTTCTGGAACAGTTTGATCTGTCAAAAATGAACCTATTGATTCTAGTAAGACAAAACGTATTTCACCGTTTACATTTTTCTTATCATGAGTCATTAACTCTAGCATATTTTTTACATCAGATTCTGAAAACGATAATTTCATTTCTAGTTTTTTAAACCAATTTTCTATTTCTTGAAAGTCAGCTGTGCTTAATCCTGTATGTAAATGACTTAAATATGATTCTAGATAGAGTCCAGCTGCAATCGCTTCACCATGCAATAATGATTCATGACTTTCACTTGATAAGCAAAAGGATTCTATAGCATGTCCTATCGTATGACCATAGTTCAATGCTTTACGTGGTCCGTTTTCAAAAGGATCACTACGCACTACATTATTTTTAATGACTACACTTTCATAAATTAACTTTTCAAATTCGTCAGAAAAATAATCGTCACCTATTTGATTCATTTCCTGCCAGTAATCTCTACTTTTAATCAAGCCATGTTTAAACATTTCTATAGAACCGTTTAAAAGTTGTCTTTTGTCGAGTGTACGTAAATATCCAGAGTCAATTAAAGTCATTTCTGGCGGTATAATAACACCTATTTGATTTTTGAGATGTCCTATATCGACACCATTTTTTCCGCCAATAGCTGCATCTACCATACCTAAAACAGTTGTTGGAATATGAATAAAAGATATACCTCTTTTAATAGTAGAGGCCACAAAACCTCCTAAATCTGTAATAACGCCACCACCTAAATTGATCATTATACTATTGCGATCACAGCCCAATTCTACCAGCACGCTCCATACTCCAGAGCATGTTTCAATGTTCTTAAACTCTTCACCTGCATCGATTTCAATAACCTCTATACGTGCATCAGTTTCTAATTGCGGCATAAAAACTGGATAGCAATGTTGCATGGTATTTTCATCTACAAGAATGAATATACAACTAGGTTGTTTTGAGGCTATAAATTTATTTAATTGAGTGTAAGATTCCTGTTGAAAGTGTATGTGGTAATTGGTATTTGAAATTGAATCCATTTGTTGTTATAGTGAAGTGTTTGTGTTTGTAACGCTTTCGCGAAAGCGAGATCGCAAAAATAATTTATAAATGTTATGATTTACCAAAAGTAGCGTCTATATGCTCAACTAAAACGATTACGCAATATATTTGTAGTATGAATGAGAATCCTTTTAATAATACGGCCAATGCTTTTTCTTTAAAGTCTGATAAAGATCTTAAGAAAGCACATTTTATATTCAGTTCTATGTCCATGCCATGGCTAGTAAATTTAGGGTCTAAAGCGACCATGTTAGCACTGAACTGGAAGTTGCCAGTTAAAGGAATTATCAAGGATACTATTTTCAGCCAGTTTTGTGGTGGTACCACAGATGAAGAATGCATGCCACTGGTGGAAAAAATGTTTGAGAAAGGCGTAAGTTCTATTTTAGATTATTCTGTAGAAGGTAAAGAAAATGAGGCAGATTTTGACGCTGTAGTAGGGAAGAAGCTTACTTTAATTCATATGGCTAGCGAGAACAATGCGTTACCTTTTGAAGTGGTTAAACCTACCGGAATAGGCCGTTTTTATATTTGGCAAAAAATTACTGAGAAAAAAGCACTTACACCGCCAGAAGAATTAGAATGGGAACGTATCTATAATAGAGTAGATCTTCTTTGTAAAACAGCTGTTGATAATGATATAGCCTTGCTTTTTGATGGAGAAGAAACCTGGATGCAAGATGCAGCAGACGATTTGATCCAAGAGATGATGCAAAAATATAACATTGGAAAAGCGTACATATATAATACGGTGCAATGTTATCGACACGATCGATTAGATTATATCATGGAGCTTTATGAGGATGCTAAAGCAAATGGATATATCATAGGAGCAAAGATTGTACGTGGTGCTTATATGGAAAAGGAACGAGAACGTGCTCAAGCTTATAATTATCCTAGTCCTATTTGTAAGGATAAAAAAGCTACAGATGAAATGTATGACCATGTCATGAATTATATTCTTGATCGATTAGATACCATAAAACTTTGTGTAGGCACTCATAATGAAGCGAGTACATTAGAGGCAATGAACTATTTATTAGCTCATGATATTGAACCCAATACGGGCGACGTATGGTTCGGACAATTGTATGGTATGAGTGATAACCTTACCTTTAACTTAGCCGCTTTAGGTCATAATACGTTTAAGATCTTACCTTTTGGTCCTATTGAAGATGTGATGCCTTATTTAATAAGAAGAGCGCAGGAAAATACTTCTGTAGCTGGACAGACAGGTAGAGAACTTACTCTTATTAAACAGGAAATGAAACGTAGAGGGATTTAATAACCTTGTTCTTATTGACTAAGAACTTTTTCTACACGAGTGAAACGATCGCAATTTCTAACCCATAAGGACGTTTTTTCCAATTCTTTTCTACCAGAAATGTGGTAGAAGTTACAAGGAATAGTATCTGTATTAGATTTTGAAAAATCTACTGATCCATATTTCAAAATTAGCTGAATGTCTAATGTGTCTATTTGACGATTTTCTAGCATCGTGCGTACTTCTGGGGAAAACCTAACATAGTTTTTTCTACCTATATCGTTGATGACACGGTCTTCAGGTAACCAGGTACATTGAGTTCTTTTTCCAGTTAGGAAGAAGATTAGAAAAACAGTTCCAATGGCAAAACCACCACCGTAAAAACCAAGTCTTTTTATAAATTTCATAGGCTGCTAAAAGATGAGCAAATTTACATCGCTATAGGGTAAATTATACCATTCACCGACTGATTTATTAGTTACTATACCATGGTAAAGATAAATACCGCATTTAAGCCCTTGATCCATTCTGATAGCATGCTCAATACCACCGTCATTTGCAATATTAAGTATATAAGGTGTGAATATATTGCTTAAAGCTACACTAGCTGTTTTTGAGTATCGAGCAGGAATATTAGGTACACAGTAATGCGTGACACCTAGTTTACTGTAAGTAGGTTGATCATGACTCGTTATCTCGCTTGTTTCAAAACAACCACCCATATCAATACTTACATCTATTATTACAGCACCCTTTTTCATATTCTCTACCATAGGTTGAGAAACGACAACTGGCGTCCTATTTTCTCCGGTTAACGCGCCTATTGCTACATCACAACGCCTTAGGGCTTTAGAAAGATACTTAGGCTGTATGGTAGATGTGTATAATTGTTGACTTACATTATTTTGTATGTTACGCAACTTTGAAATAGAGTTATCAAATATTTTTACTGTGGCACCTAATCCTAGAGCCGTTCTCGCTGCAAACTCACCAATGACGCCAGCCCCTAGAATAACGACATCCACAGGTGGTACTCCTGTAATGTTACCAAATAAATGTCCTGTCCTATTATCGCCGTTTGAAAGTAGTTCTGCTGCAATTAAAATAGAGGCAACTCCAGATATTTCACTCAAAGCATTCACTGCAGTAAACCTACCTTCATCATCAGTAATAAATTCGTAAGCTAAAGCAGTTATTTTTTTTTCAGATAATTTATTGAAATAGTTTTGATCTCTAGTTTTTAATTGTAGGGCAGAAATTAAAACCGATTGAGGTTTCATCATTTGAATTTCATCAAGGCTAGGAGGCGCCACTTTTAAAATAGTAGGGCATGAGAAAACCTTTGTTTTATCAGTAGTAAGTTCTGCTCCTGCGGCTGTATAATCTTTATCAGTAAAATTGCTTGCTATTCCTGCACCCTTTTCAATCAGAATGCGATGTCCATGAGCACAAACTGCGGCAACAGCATCTGGTGTTAAACAAATTCGTTTTTCTTGATGTTGCGTTTCTTTGGGAATTCCTATAAATAATTCCTGTTTTGTTCTAGTGATCTCCAGCCTTTCTTCCTGAGGTATTAATTGATCTTTAGTAAAAGGAGTGGATATAGTAGAGGACATTTCAAGAATGTTTAAAAATTAAATATTTTTATTTAAACCAGCAATCGCTAGGCTTTTTGATACCAACTTCAATTTCACTGATATCTATACCATGTATTTTATCAAAGACCTTAATTTGGACCAGATATGCTAATGATAAAGAAATAATAACAACAGGCATAGTGAAATATAGTTCACCTAAGTAAACATAAATTGCTGAAAAATCGAATAAATTATATAGTTGAAAAGCATATAAACTTATAGGAATCATAATAGTATGATACCACCAATGTATGGCAGTAAAAAACCAAATTAGTAAAAGTATGAGTGGAACTAGTTTTTGAATTAAACCCCATGAAGCCTTTAATTTATTATCGTTAAAAGAATTTGAAAGAGATTTGAATAAATATGCTCCCCACAACCGATCAGATGGCGCTTCATAATAATAAAAAGCATAAGGCAGAATAGCCGTAATAACAGGAATCACTGTTCCTGTCCTTAAAACCATATCTTTATTTGAATTTATTCTTTTTGCACTCATAAAAAGTGTGAAAATTAAAACCACACTACCACGAATGTAGTGAGCTTTTTCTATAATAACCAAATTAAATTTATCCAGTTGTGAGTGGTAAATATTTTACCAACAACTTTTTCTAATATATTGTACTTTTTGTTTCGTTTACAGTTTTTTGTTGAAATTGTATTGCTGCTCCAGCAATGGATACACTACAAATAGTTATTAAAGCTAAAGTCTTGATTCTATTGTGATGTATAATTAAAGTTTTTATGTTAATTATGTCTGGAGTATAAAATATTTAAATATTTAGATTACCATAATTATACATTTATTCTACAATGAACATATTTCTGTGGTATATGTAAATTAACTAACATCAATTAATTTAATAAATCTACGATATTCATCTGTTATCTCAATTTTTATAGTTTGAAAATTTGACAAGAATGGAATAGCAATATCTGGCCACTCGATAAAAACATATGAAGCACGGTCTACATACTCTTCAAAACCTATATCGTATAATTGATGCTCATTTTCTAAACGATATAAATCAAAGTGCATAATATCAATGAAACTACCTTTGTATTCATTAACCAGACTAAATGTGGGTGATGTAATTTCTTCTTCAACACCTAAATGTTTACATATGGACTTAATTAAGGTAGTTTTCCCTGCTCCCATAGGGGCTTCAAATAAAATGACTTTTGATTCAAATCTTTCAATTAATAATTGAGCAACAGCATCAACATCTTTTAATGTGTAACTTTTTTCCATTATCTAGGCTCGTAAATTGCAAAAGGGATTAACATTTCTTCTAGAGAAACACCACCGTGTTGATAGGTATTCCTATAATAGCTAACATAATGATTGTAATTATTAGGGTAAGCAAAAAATAAATCTCCTTTTGCAAAAATGAAGCTACTACTCATGTTGATTTTAGGTAGTTTGATAGTACTGGGATCAGTTGCTGCAAGAACGTCTTTATCCTCATAAGAAAGACTTCGACCTGTTTTATATCTTAAATTAGAACTGGTGTTTTTATCACCTATAACTTTACTAGGTGATGTTACATTTATAGTTCCATGATCAGTAGTTAATATTAATTTGAAACCCAGTTCTTGTCCACGTTGAATAATATCAAAAAGAGGTGAGTTTTTAAACCAGCTTAACGTAAGTGACCTATAACTCTTATCAGTGCTGGCAAGTTCTTTAATTACTTCCATTTCTGTTTTGGAATGTGAAAGCATATCCACAAAATTATACACCACTACCGTAAGATCATTATCCTTTTGGGACTTGAAATTATCAGCCAGTTTACGACCGCTACTTTCGTTAGTTATTTTATGATACTGATGTGTAATATTTAGGTTTAATCTTTTTAATTGTGCGATTAAAAATTCATTTTCATGCATGTTTTTACCACCTTCGTCAGTATCGTCTAGCCATAAATCTGGATGTCTCTTTTTCATATCTTCGGGCATCAATCCAGAAAAAATGGCGTTTCTAGCATATTGCGTCGCAGTTGGTAAAATGGAACAATAGGTTTCCTCTTCTAATTTTTTATAATGATTATTAATTAAGTTCTCAAAAACTCTAAATTGATCATAACGCAGGTTGTCTATAACCACAAGTAATACAGGATCTTTTTGATTGAGGTGTGGTGCAATTCTTTTTTTAAATAAATCATGACTTAAAGTTGGATTACTGTCATGACCATCAAACCAATCGGTATAATTCTTATCAATAAACTTAAAGAATTGTTGGTTAGCCTCATTTTTCTGGGCAGTTAATATTTCAAACATACCAGAATCGTCTACTTCTTCTAATTCAATTTCCCAATAAATAAGCTTTTGGTATAATTGAGCCCATTCTTCATAACTATTGATCATAGACATATCCATAGCAATCTTCCGAAACTCTCTTTGGTAATCACTAGTTGTCTTCTCATTAACAAGTCTAGAGTGATCTAAATTTTTCTTTACAGCAAGTAGAATTTGGTGAGGATTAACAGGTTTAATTAGGTAATCTGCAATTTTAGAACCTATAGCTTCTTCCATAATATACTCTTCCTCACTCTTAGTAATCATGATGACAGGAAGTTGCGCCTGTTTCTCCTTGATTTCGTGAAGTGTTTCTAATCCTGTAAGGCCAGGCATATTCTCGTCTAGAAATATCAAATCGTATCTCGTTTCTTCTATTGCCTCTAGAGCTTCTGTCCCACTTACTCTAGTGTCAATAGAGTATCCTTTATTCTCAAGAAATATAATGTGTGGTTTTAATAAATCCACTTCATCGTCTACCCATAGTATTTTGATCTCTGCCATATCAGTATATTTGTATTAAAAAGCTGCTCTTTTGAAACAACAGAACAAACTTAAAATATTAAACGATCCTATTTACGGTTTTATTTCGATTCCTTCAGAAGAGATCTTTAAAATAGTAGAGCATCCACACTTTCAGCGTTTGCGTAGAATAACTCAAATGGGTTTGAGCTACCTGGTTTATCCAGGCGCGCACCATACAAGATTTCATCATGCCTTAGGATGTATGCACCTAATGCAAAAAGCAGTACAAGTGCTTAGGTCTAAGTCTGTTGAAATATCTGATCAGGAAGAAGATGCCTTATATAAAGCCATCTTGCTTCATGATATAGGTCACGGCCCTTTTTCTCACGCATTAGAGTATCAAATTATTAATAAGGTGACTCATGAACAATTATCAAGTCATTTTATGAATAGTTTGAATGCAGAATTTAACGGCAGTTTAACGCTTGCTATTCAAATTTTCAAAGGTGAATACCACCGTCCGTTTATGTTAGAATTGATATCTAGCCAGTTAGACATGGACAGACTCGATTACCTCAAAAGGGATAGTTTTTATACAGGTGTTGCAGAAGGTAATATCAATAGTCAGCGATTGATCACCATGTTAAATGTGGTCGATGATCAACTGGTAGTAGAAGAAAAGGGACTCTATAGCGTAGAAAACTTCCTTTCTGGTCGCAGGTTAATGTATTGGCAAGTATATCTTCATAAAACAGGAATTGGAGCAGAGCATTTATTGCAATCCGTCATCAAACGTATTAAGGAGCTTATTGAAAAAGGTGTTGATGTAGAGTTGCCTAAACATTTGAATTATTTTATTAGAAATAAAAACCCAGATTTTAGTTCTAATTCTACTGATTTAAATCGTTTTGCTTCTTTAGATGATGCTGACGTTATGACAACTTTAAAGTTAGGAAGCGATCACAAAGATTTTGTTTTAAGTGAACTTTGTAAAATGATCTTAAATAGACAGCTGCTTAAAATTAAAATGTCAAATAAGCCTATTTCTCAAAATAAAGTAGATAAACATTTGAAGAGATTAATGACTAATCGTAATTTGACAAAGCATGAAGCTTCTTATTTTGTCTTTTCAGGTGTTGTTGTTAATCTCGCTTACGCGAAAGCGAAACCCATTAAAATACTGAACAAGAGAGGTAAACTAACAGAATTAATCAAAGCTGGTAAAGAAGATAGCTTTAACGCATTACTGAAGGAAGTGAAAAAATATTACTGTTGCTATCCTAAGCTACAAGATTGATATAAATTAGTACTTTTGCTATAATGAAATTTAACATAAAACAAATTGCCGAAATTCTTGAAGGAGCCATTGATGGTGACCCTAATATTGAAGTAAGCAAATTGTCAAAAATTGAAGAAGGAGAAGAAGGTAGTTTAAGCTTTCTTTCTAATGATAAATACACTCCTTATATATATAAGACAAAAGCTAGTGCGGTTATAGTCAACAAAGATTTTGTAGCAGAACAAGCTATAAATTGTGCCTTGATACGTGTAGAAGACGCTTATCTAGCTTTTACTAAATTGCTTGAGTTTTATCAAATGACCAAAATGAACAAGCAAGGTATCGAGCAACCTAGTTTTATTCATGAAACAGCTTCTTATGGTGATGATTTATTTTTGGCAGCTTTCAGTTATATAGGTGAAAATGTGAAAATAGGAAATAACGTTAAAATATTTTCCAACGTGAATATCGCAGATAATGTTACCATCGGTGATAATTGTATTTTACAGTCTGGTGTTCATATTATGTCAGATACGGTTATCGGAAATCACGTCGTCATCAATTCTGGATCCGTTATTGGAGCAGATGGTTTTGGCTATGCACCTAATAAAGATGGCTCTTATACAAAGATTCCACAAACAGGTAATGTAATCATAGAAGATAACGTTAACATCGGTGCTTTAACAACTATCGATAAAGCTACTTTAGGAAGTACTATTATAAAAAAAGGAGCTAAATTAGATAATCAGATTCAGGTAGCTCATAATGTTGAAATAGGAGAGCATACCGTGATAGCCGCGCAAACAGGTATTGCAGGTTCTGCAAAGATTGGTAAATATTGTAGAATCGGTGGTCAGGTAGGAATTGCTGGACATATTGAAATAGAAGATAATGTAGGTGTACAGGCTCAAAGCGGTATAGGTAGAAAATTAAAAAGTGGCTCGATAGTGCAGGGTTCTCCCGCATTTGATTTTGGAGATTGGAATAGGAGCTATGTATTATTTAAAAATTTAAGAAAAATCGAATCAAGAATTACTGATCTTGAGAAAAACTAGGGTTAAATGACGGCAACAGAATTTAAGCAAACAACCATAAAAGAAGAGGTAACACTTTCAGGTGTCGGTTTACATACCGGTAAAAAAGTTACTTTAGTATTTAAACCAGCTCCAGAAAATCATGGATATGCTTTTCAAAGGATAGATCTAGAAGGTAGTCCGATTATTGAAGCATCGGCAAACTATGTAACAGATACTAAAAGAGGTACAACTTTAGATAAAAGAGGTGTTCAAATCAACACTTGCGAGCATGTTCTTGCAGCTTTGGTAGGTCTAGAGATAGATAACTGCTTGATAGAAATAGATAGTAGCGAGCCTCCTATAATGGATGGATCTTCAAAATTCTTTATTGAGGCTTTAGAAAAGGCAGGTAAAATAGAACAAGATCAATTTAGAGAAGAATACGTAGTTAAAGAAATCATCTCTTATAAAGATGAAGAGACTGGCAGTGAAATTATGTTAATGCCAGCAGACTCCTACCAAATTACTACTATGGTAGATTTTGGCACTATGGTATTAGGTACACAAAACGCGACTTTAAATAAAATTTCAGACTTTAAAGACGAGATTTCTAATGCAAGAACCTTCAGTTTTCTTCATGAAATAGAAATGCTTTTAGAACACGGTCTTATAAAAGGTGGTGATTTAAATAACGCTATCGTTTATGTCGATAAGGAATTGTCAGAGAAAACAACTGAGAGTCTTAAAAAGGCTTTCAATAAAGATAATATTACTATTAGACCTAATGGTATTCTAGATAATCTAGAGTTGCACCACCCTAATGAAGCGGCCCGTCACAAACTATTAGATGTGATAGGAGATCTTGCTCTTATAGGCTACAGAATAAGAGGTAAAGTTATCGCTACAAAACCTGGTCACTTTGTAAATACACAATTTGCAAAGAAAATGTCCAAAATTATAAAGAAAGACATAAAGGATAATGTGCCACAAGTAGATATTCATCGAGAACCATTGATGGATGTTATGCAAATAATGGATGTCTTACCACACAGGCCACCTTTCCTATTAATAGATAAGATTTTTGAACTATCAGATTCTCACGTGGTAGGTTTGAAAAATGTAACCATGAACGAGCCATTCTTTGTGGGACACTTTCCTGGTCAACCAGTAATGCCAGGTGTTCTTATCGTAGAAGCTATGGCGCAAACTGGAGGTATTTTGGTTTTGAGTACCGTTCCAGATCCAGAAAATTATTTGACATTTTTCATGAAAATGGATAATGTGAAGTTTAAAAGAAAAGTATCTCCTGGAGATACATTAATATTTAAATGTGACCTGATATCTCCTATTAGAAGAGGTATTTGTCACATGCAAGCTTATGCTTATGCAAATGGTATTCTTTGTGCCGAGGCTGAGTTGATGGCTCAAATTTCAAAAGTTAAATAATGAATCAACCACTAGCATACGTCCATCCAGGCGCAAAAGTTGCAAAAAATGTAGTTATAGAACCTTTTACAACCATTCATAACGATGTGGTTATAGGTGAAGGAACATGGATAGGATCAAACGTTACCATAATGGAAGGTGCACGAATTGGGAAAAATGTGAGTATTTTTCCAGGTGCTGTAATTAGCGCTATTCCTCAAGACAAAAAGTTTGAAGATGAAGACACAGTAACAATAATAGGTGATAATACCACGATTAGAGAATGTGTTACCATTAATCGCGGTACATCTGATAGAATGAAAACCGTAATAGGTAAAAACTGTTGGATTATGGCTTATTGCCATATTGCACATGATTGTATTGTAGGTGATAATTGTATTTTTTCAAATAATAGCACGCTTGCAGGCCATATTACAGTAGGAGATCATGTAGTACTTGCTGGTATGGCAGCAGTTCAGCAGTTTTGCCAGATAGGAAGCCATGCATTTGTTTCTGGTGGATCTTTGGTTCGTAAAGACGTTCCTCCATTTGTAAAAGCTGGTCGTGAGCCGTTGAGTTATGTCGGTATCAACTCTGTAGGTTTACGCAGAAGAGGTTTTGAGCTGGAGAAGATTAGAGAAATTCAGGATATCTACCGTATTCTTTATCAAAAGAATTATAACGTATCTCAAGGTGTAGAAATTATTGAAGCAGAAATGAGCGCAACACCAGAGCGTGACGAAATATTAGAGTTTATTAAAAATACTAAGAGAGGTATCATGAGAGGATACATCAGTAAATTATAAGATATGGCAAATACAAGCGACATTAGAAAAGGATTATGTATACGTTACAATCACGATATATTTAAAATCATAGAATTTTTACACGTAAAACCAGGTAAAGGACCTGCTTTTGTAAGAACTAAATTAAAATCGGTAACGACTGGAAAAGTAATCGATAATACTTTTTCTGCAGGACATAAAATTGATGACATTCGTGTAGAGACACAAGCGTTTCAGTTTTTATATCAAGATCCTGATGGATACCACTTTATGAATACAGAATCTTATGAGCAAATACGCTTGCAAGAGTCTGTTCTTGATGCGCCTGGATTGTTAAAAGAAGGCGAGGTTGTGAAGATACAAATCAATACAGAAGATGATTCACCATTATCGGTAGATATGCCTCAATATGTTGTGCTTGAAGTAACGGCAACAGAGCCTGGTGTTAAAGGAAATACAGCAACTAACGCTACAAAACCTGCAACGGTAGAAACTGGTGCAGAAGTAATGGTACCACTTTTTATAAATGAAGGTGATATCATCAGAATCGATACAGAGAAAGGGAATTATCACGAAAGAATGAAACAATAATTGAAATTTCCTAGAACATATCCACTTTCCGAAATTGCAGAAATCATCAGTGCAAAATATGTAGGTGATGACTCGTTTCCAGTAACAGGAATGAATGAGATTCACGTGGTAACTTCAGGTGATATTGTATTTGTTGATCACCCTAAGTATTATGATAAGGCACTGGAAAGTGCTGCCACCATTGTATTGATCAATAAGGAAGTTGATTGCCCAGAAGGAAAAGCGCTATTAATTTCTGATGATCCGTTTAGGGATTTCAATAAATTGACGAATTTTTTTAACCCTTTTTCCGCTTTCGCGAAAGCGGAATCTCCTATAAGCATGGGTGAGAATACACACATTCATCCTAGTGCTGTAATTGGTAAAGATGTTGAAATAGGAAGTAATACGATTATCCATGCAAATGTTTCTATAGGAGATAGATGTATTGTAGGTAATAACGTAATTATCAATTCTGGAGCCGTTTTAGGTGGTGATGCTTTTTATTACAAAAGAAGACCTGAAGGTTATGATAAATTATTGAGCGGTGGACGTGTAGTCATTGAAGATCATGTAGAAATAGGATGTAATGCTACTATTGACCGTGGTGTGACTGGAGATACAAGAATAGGTTACGGCAGTAAGCTGGATAATCAAGTACAGATAGGACATGATACTGTTTTGGGTAAACATGTACTTATTGCGAGTCAAACAGGTATTGCAGGCTGTGTAATTGTTAAAGATGAGGTTACTATTTGGGGACAAGTAGGAATCACCAGCGGAATTACCATTGGGGAAAAAGCCATAATTTCTGCTAAGTCTGGTGTCAGTAAATCATTAGAAGGTAATAAACATTATTTTGGGATACCAGCAGATGATTTTAGAAGTAAGTACAAGGAAATTGCGGCTATTAAACGAATTCCAGAAGTTCTAGAACTTCTTAAAAATACAAATAAGTAAAAGTTAATATTTTAACGAAAAGATAGATTTTAATTCTAGGTTAACGTTTGATTCTTACCTAGTTTAGCAAAAGATTTAATAAGAGTATAAATGTCCTTATCAGCAAAGAAAATAGTAAAAGGTTTTTTAGATTCAGACGTGTTTGTGAACTTGCAAGAGTTTGAAAACTACCTCCATAAGGATTTAAAAATGCATTGGCATGCAAGTTCCGGTTATAGGGAATTTAGCTTTGAAGACTATCGTAGATTGTGTCAATCTACAGCTGCTTCATATGAAAGTATGAGGACGGACGTTACTCATATCATAAGTGACAAAAAAGAGGTTGCAGCTAGATTTACAGTTTATGTAAGAACTAATGAAAACCCAAGAGAAGAAGTACCAGTAGGATACTTTATTTCCATATTTAAAATACAGGATGATAAGATTATTGAAGTTCATCAATCTAGCCATCCATCACAAGATTAATTAAGAATACTTCATATAAATAATAAACAATGAGCGTTTTAGTAAACAAAGATTCTAAAATTATAGTACAAGGTTTTACCGGTAGTGAAGGTACCTTCCATGCAAGTCAAATGATCGACTACGGTACAAATGTGGTAGGTGGTGTTACTCCAGGAAAAGGTGGTCAGGAGCATTTAGGAAAACCAGTTTTTAATACAGTACAAGAAGCAGTAGAAAAAGCAGGTGCAGATGTAACTATCATTTTTGTGCCACCAGCATTTGCTGCAGATGCAATAAAGGAAGCTGCAGATGCAGGAATCAAAGTAATTATTACTATTACAGAAGGTATTCCAGTTGCAGACATGGTTAAAGCTGCAGATTATATTAAATATAAAGATTGCCGTCTCGTAGGTCCTAACTGTCCAGGTGTGATTACTCCAGGTGAAGCAAAAGTAGGTATCATGCCAGGTTTTGTATTCAAAAAAGGAAAAGTAGGTATCGTTTCTAAATCTGGAACACTTACTTATGAGGCTTCTGACCAAGTGGTTAAGCAAGGTTATGGTATTTCTACAGCAATAGGAATAGGTGGTGACCCAATCATAGGAACAACCACTAAAGAAGCGGTAGAGCTTTTCATGAATGATCCAGAAACTGAAGCTATCGTTATGATAGGAGAAATAGGTGGTCAGTTAGAAGCAGATGCTGCAAAATGGATTCAAGAAACTGGAAACAAAAAACCTGTAATAGGTTTTATCGCAGGTGAAACTGCTCCAGCTGGTCGTACAATGGGTCACGCAGGTGCAATCGTTGGTGGAACTGAAGATACTGCTCAAGCTAAAAAAGCAATCATGAAAGAATGCGGGATTCACGTTGTGGACTCTCCAGCTGAAATCGGTAAAAAAGTTGCTGAAGTTTTAGGATAAATTTTTTCAAACCAGAATAAGTGCTTTTTCATAAGTGCTTATTCTGGTTTTTTATATAAACCAACTACTTATGAAATTATTAGAAGGTAAAAATGTCATCATTACTGGTGGTAGCCGTGGGATAGGTAAAGGAATTGCAGAGGTTTTTGCAAAACATGGTGCAAATGTTGCATTTACTTATGCTAGCTCTGAAGGTCCAGCTCTAGAATTAGAGAAAGAACTTATGGCTTTAGGCGTTAAGGCCAAAGCTTATAAAAGTAATGCAGCAGATTTTAAGCAATCTCAAGAATTAATTGACCAGGTAAGCAAAGACTTTGACAGCATTGATGTTTTAATCAATAACGCTGGTATCACAAAAGACAACCTTTTGATGAGAATTAGTGAAGAAGATTTTGATAAAGTTATTGAGGTAAATTTAAAGTCTGTTTTTAACATGACAAAAGCGGTACAACGCACGATGTTAAAACAACGCAGTGGTAGTATTATCAACATGAGTAGTGTTGTAGGTGTTAAAGGAAATGCAGGTCAGACTAATTATGCAGCAAGTAAGGCTGGTATTATAGGTTTCAGTAAATCCGTAGCACTAGAACTAGGTTCTCGTAACATACGTTGCAATTCTATAGCACCAGGTTTTATAGAAACTGAAATGACAGGAGCACTTAATGAAGCTACAGTTCAAGGATGGAGAGACGCTATTCCATTGAAACGTGGTGGTACGCCAGAAGATGTGGCAAACGCTTGTGTATTTCTTGCTAGCGATCTTTCAACCTATGTGACAGGACAGACACTTAATGTGGATGGCGGAATGCTAACCTAGTAAAACTAAAGATTGATGACCGTAATTTTGATGATTATTGCTGCTGCTGTCGCTGCGTTAATAGCTCTTTTTCAATACGGTTATTTAGATACATCTAAGAATATCAAAAAAAAACCGTGGTTTGCGTTATTACGCTTTCTCACGGTTTTTTGTATTTTACTTCTATTTGTTGCTCCACGTTTTGAATCAAAATCATATGAATCACTATTACCTCAATTAGTGATAATGGTAGATGATTCTAAGTCTATTGATTATTTAGAATCAACAGAAACACTACAAAACGATTTGCAATTATTATTAGAAAATGAAAATTTGAATTCAAAATTCGAAATTCAAACTTTTCAATTTTCAGACCAGATCAAACCTATAGATTCTCTTGGTTTTAATAAAACAGATACAGATCTAAGTAAAGCTATCATGGAGCCACAGGAGCTTTTTAAAAATAGAAATAAAGCTATTGTTGTGCTTACAGATGGTAATCAAACTACAGGTAACAGTTACAACTACTCAAAATTAGATGATAAAACGAGTCTTTATCCTCTTATTTACGGTGATACCACGCAATATTCAGACTTACAGATTACCAATATAAATGTCAATCGCTACAGCTATCTGAATAATGAATTTCCAGTAGAAGTTTTTATTTCGTATCAAGGATCTGAAAGCGTCAATCGCAGTTTTAGAGTAACGCAAGGCAAGAATACTTTGTATAAAGAGTCTTTTTCCTTTGATGATAATAAGAAATCTGCTATTGCTAGTTTTAATATTACTAGCACGGCTGTGGGAACACAGTCTATGATTGCCACGATTGAAACCTTATCTGAAGAAAAGAATACTAAGAACAATTACCGCAGTTTTGCTGTAGAGGTGATTGATCAACAGACTAATGTCTTGATTCTTAGCGATCAATTACATCCCGATATTGGTGCGCTTAAAAAAGCTATTGAATCTAATCAGCAACGCAAAGTCACTATTAAGAATACATCAGATGCATATGATTTGAATGAGTATAATCTAGTGGTGATGTATGGGGTTAGTTCCGCTTTCGCGAAAGCGTACTCCCAAAAAGCACAATTAAACAAAAACACCTGGATCATTACAGGTGCAGATCCTGATCTAAATTATTTGAATGCCAACCATTCTGCATTTGAAATTGATAACGATAATGAGTTTGATGAGGCACAACCTTTATTAAATGAATCATATTCAACCTTTAATCTAGAGGAGCTTAATTTTGAAGATTATCCTCCGGTTTCTGTACCATTCGGCGAATTAACTTTTAATAATAACGCAAACGTTCTTTTTTATAAGAAAATAGGGAATATTAAGACTACACAGCCCATATGGTTCACTTATGAAAATGCAGATTCTAAACACGCGGTAACTTTAGCTAGCGGTCTATGGAGATGGAGAGCACAAAGCTTTTTAAATAATAAAGATTTTAAAAATTTTGATGACCTAGTAAGTAGTCAGGTACAATATCTAGCCAGTAATAAGAAACGTAATCGATTGGAGGTTGATTATGAAACCTTTTATTATCAGAATCAAAGTATTCTAATAAATGCTCAATATTTAGATAAAAATTATGAATTTGAAGATAACGGTATCTTAAATTTGAATATAAGAAATAAAGAGACTAAGACAGTGATAACAAGGCCTTTTGTACTTAATGGTAATTCTTATGTGGTTGATTTAAGTGGCTTAGAACATGGAGATTACACTTTTTTAGTTAAAGTAGAAAATGATCAACTGTCTCGTTCTGGATCTTTCAGTATTTTAGAATACGATATTGAAAAACAGCAGGTCAATGCGAGTGATGCAGGTATGAAGAAACTAGTAGGAAAGTCAACTGTTCTTTATCAAGGACAAACAGATAATTTAATAGAAAAATTAAATAACGACCCATTACTACAAACGGTAGAAAGAGCAACGATTCAGCAAAGTAGTTTAATAGACTGGAAATATCTTTTAGGCATTATTTTAGTATTGTTGGGTCTAGAATGGTTTTTAAGAAAGTATAACGGATTAGTATAAAAAAGAAAATTATGGAAAAATTACCTAAAGCAGCAGTATTTACCTTGATAGGTTTAGTAATACTTGCTATTGTTATTATCAAAAGTTCAGTTGTTATCGAATCTGGACAAGCTGGAGTTTTATTTAAAACACTAGACAATGGTGTGGATAGAGAAAATACCTATGGAGAAGGTTTTCATATCATTGCACCATGGAATGACATGATCATTTATCCAGTAAGACAACTTTCTGTTAGCGATAAAATGAGAGTACTTTCTGTAAATGGTCTTGAAGTAACTGTTGATGGAACGGTATGGTACCAGCCAGAATATGATAAATTACCATATTTACACCAAGAAAAAGGTCGTGAATATGAATCTCAAATTCTTGCACCAGCAATAAGCGCGGCAGCGAGAAGCGTTGTAGGTCGTTACACACCAGAACAATTGTATTCTAGTAAACGTGATGTTATTCAAAACGAAATTCTAGACGAGGTTCAAAAAGAATTATCCTCTCAATACATACAGGTAAACAGAGTTCTTGTAGAAGACGTGACTTTACCTCCTAAAATTAAGTCGGCTATCGAGCGTAAATTAGAGCAAGAGCAAGAAGCATTAGAATATGAATTTAGGCTTGCTAGAGCGACTAAGGAAGCACAAAGACAAAAAATTGATGCTGAAGGTAAAGCGGTTGCTAACAAGATTTTGAGCGCTTCACTAACGGATAAAATTCTTACTGAAAAAGGAATTGAGGCAACTTTAAAGTTAGCCGAATCTCCTAACTCTAAAGTCATCGTAGTAGGTGGCGGCGAGAGTGGTGGTTTACCAATTATTCTTGGTAATCAGTAAATACCACTTCAATTATTAAAAAAAACTCCTAAATCAGATTTGAATTAGGAGTTTTTTTGTTTTAGAAATCTAGATAACGAACTGACAATATCGAAAGGTTTATAGCATTCTCCATCCTTTCCGACCAAATTTGCGCTGCGCTCCAATTTGCCCACCTTTCCTTTAAAAGGAAAGGAGTTTTTTAGTTTACATCATTGTTCAACCTAACCGGGCAAAATTACAATGCGGTACAATTTGGCCATTTGCGCATTCCTCTCATTACGCAAGCTGCAATCGTCAGATGCAGGATCTAAGGAAAGGAGTTTTTTAATTTATCCATATCCAGCGCATCTTTGATGCGTATGAACTATCTGAGCATTTGCAATGCGCATTGTTGAAAGTTATAAAAGAGCTTTTAAAATGTTTTAAGTAATGAAGCCTTAAATCTGTTTACTCAGCAATTTTCAACTTCAACTTAAGTTTCAACTTAAATTTAAATTAAGACCCATAAATACGCGTGTCGGCAATACCTACGATGATCCATTTATCGTCTATAAAGAAAAGCGTGAATTTATTTGTTCCTATATGCGATAACAAATTATTGTAATAGAATTCATAAGTGGTAGAAACTGTTGCTACCTGAGTATCGCTACTATAACTGATTTCAATAAGGCGTTCTTCAAATGAAATACTATCTGGAATACTTGCGATTCCTTTTAAAAAACCGTCTATTTTTGTTTTATTGATCCTGCGTTGTTCACCTTTGATAGACATTGAGGTAAGCATGATTTCTGGCAGGATCATTTCTTTTAAGGCTAGCGTATCTTGTGCATGAAAATTCTTAAAAAAGGTCTTTACAGCATCCACAGGATTAGGCTTTTCAATAGTTACAATGGTAGAATCTTGCGGGATAGGTTGTTGTGAGTAAGTTTTCGTACCGTGTCGTTGCACGGCATAAACTTCATTGCTGGAAAAAGCAATGAAAGCGAGAACACAAAAAGCAGTAAATAGAAGTCTCATATCGTATCCATTAAATTGAGCTGTAATATTAGTACTTTTGCTGGACTTAAAATAAGTTTTATGTCAACCGCAAAAAAGCAATACAAAAGAGTAACCGTTAAAACCCTTGTAGAAATGAAGGGTAATCATGAAAAAATATCGATGTTAACGGCTTATGACTACACCATGGCAAAAATTATCGACAGTGCTGGTATAGACGTCATTCTTGTAGGTGATAGCGCGAGTAATGTAATGGCTGGTCATGAGACAACTTTACCGATAACGTTAGACCAGATGATTTATCATGCCAGTAGTGTGGTGCGTGCTGTAGATCGTGCGCTTGTGGTGGTAGATTTACCCTTTGGTAGTTATCAAAGTGATCCTAAGGAAGCCTTGCGCAGCGCCATACGTATCATGAAAGAAAGTGGTGGACATTCTGTAAAACTAGAAGGTGGAAGTGAAGTAAAGGATTCTATTAAACGTATTCTTCATGCAGGAATACCAGTTATGGGACATCTAGGATTGACACCTCAATCCATTTATAAATTTGGTACCTATACAGTAAGGGCAAAAGAAGAAGAAGAAGCGGCAAAACTTATTGAAGATGCTCTGGCATTACAGCGATGGGGTTGTTTTGCACTGGTTCTTGAAAAAGTACCAGCAGCACTTGCAAAAAAAGTAGCCGACCAACTAACGATTCCTGTAATAGGAATAGGAGCAGGCGCTGGTGTGGATGGTCAGGTATTGGTTTCTCATGATATGTTTGGAATGACACACGAGTTCAATCCGCGATTTTTACGTCGTTATTTAAACCTTTATGAAGATATGGGTAATGCCGTTGCTAGTTTTGTAAAAGACGTCAAAGCAGTCGATTTTCCTAATGAAGAAGAACAGTATTAAACTGAATTACTTATAAATTTCAAAACGCCTCTTTAAATGAGGCGTTTTTTTATGTATGGTAGTTTCGCTTGCGCGAAAGCGAGTTTTTAGAAATTAAACGATCTCATTTCAAACTGCACGTTACTTTATTTTTCACTCCTGATTTCTCTAACATAGAAGTTACTAACTTTCAAATGATAGCTATTATTTTGCAATATCCTTTTAATGTTGATACTCTCATTTGATACTATCAAAGATATGTGTAGGCTTCCCCTTTTTAGGACACTTTAAAATTAGACAAAAAGTTTTTATTTAGTTGTAGAGGTTAGCAAATTGGGTTACTCGTTCATAAATAACCCCACTAGTTACACTAGTTTGATCTACTTGTTGCAAGGCATCATCTAGAGGACTAGTGATCTCTTGTGCTGATAGTTGATATAGAGATAATAGCATCCCTATACTTAGAAGTAATTTTTTCATAAGTTTGAAGATTTAATGGTTAATAAATAAGTTTTACTGTTAAATGTTTATAGACCACTGTTGCCGCAGTGGTCTTTTTTGTTAGTCAAAGTTGGTATTTGGTAAGCTTCCTAATTGAAGATCAAATCGTCCTAATTCGACTTTTAAAGTGTCCAACGGATCTAAACGGTTAATCAATTTGGCATTAAATTGTCCAGAAAAAATATGATATTGAAAAGGTTCATATTCTTTTTTCGTTATTATTATTTCGCCTGAATTGTCAAAAGACAAGTAATCATTATAAGATCCATTTTTAAAAAAGTTACCATGAATATAATTATGATTTTCACCATCAATTCCTCTTAATCCATTAGACTCATAAACAACATATTGACTTGCTTCTAAAATTTCTAAATCTTCTAAATGTATAATCAATGAACCTGTTTTATCGCTTTTACGATCATAAACATGTATTTCCCAATTGTCATTTTCAGTTCTCAAAACCCTTAAACCTTTATTATCACTATTAACAGTAATACGTCCATCTCGTGGTCTAAAGTATTTTCCATCAACAAGACACCCAAAGGTATTTTCGCCCGTGGTGGTAATGGGTGGTAATAGGCTTTCTTGTGATGGCGCATCATCAGTGCTACATGAGAATAACAGTAGCATTACGGTAGATAATAGTATGTTTTTCATAAGTTTTGTTTTTATGTTTTTCGTTCGTAGGGTTGCTTACAACGGTCTAGTATATGAAAAGTAGGGCAGTTGTAAGCGATACTTTTCGGATGAAGCACGAGCCGAATTTTTTAATTTTCTTATTACCTTTTTTCTCAATAAGCCAAATTAAAAAATTTGGCGGACTCGCAAATATGCCTTAACTTCGATTAAGCAACTAGCTAGATATGAGCTATATACGTCTTAAGTTTGAATCTTATTACATTTAGATATAAATAAGAAAGAACAAAAGAGAGGAATAAGGTTA
>NZ_CBFHNM010000012.1:0-67508 GCF_965657255.1 Nonlabens sp. | reverse complement strand
ACTTCTTCATCAAAGAACAACTAAATAAAAACTTTTTGTCTAATTTTAAAGTGTCCTATTTTTGTGGAAGCCTACACTACCATTAAAGCAGCAATACCTCTAAATACCTGGAGTATGTCAAGGTATCTACGCACTTTCATTCTTTAATAATTGTAACCACTTATTATTTGTTATTTGTAATGAATACATTTGTTCTACTGCGTTTCTACCCATTAGCCCCATTTTAATTTGAAGTGATTTATTTAATATTAATTTTTCAAGTGCATTAAACCAGTCTTCTTGACTACTAGCCAATATACCATTATTTGGTTGAACTACTTCTTTATTCATTCCCACTGGAGATGCTACCACAGGTAAACTGCATGCCATGTATTGAATTAATTTATAAGAACATTTTCCTAATTCCCATGGTGTGTCATCTAGTGGCATAATTCCGATATCAAATTTTGAAATCTCCGAAGCCTCAGTTACTTCTTTCCACGGAATAAAGTGAAAGCAATTATCTTTTTCATACTTTGCTTTAGCTCCTATTATATGAAAGTTAATATCGTATTGATTAGCCAATTGTTTAAATACCGGGATAAGTTTTTTGAAATATTTATAGGTAGATGGAGATCCTATCCAGCCTATAATTGTTGTATAATTATCTTTTTGAATTGAAATGTTCTTGTATCGTTTTAAATCAACTACAGTAGGTATAATTTTGATAGATGAGGCTCCGGCATTTTTCGCACGATTAGCAAGGTAATTATTACCAGCAATGACACAAGTACTATTTTTCATTACTATATCTATTTTATTTCTCAACAGAAATCTTATGATCCAACTTTTATGTAGATCATAATTATGAAATATGGCATCATCATAATCCACATAATATGAAACACCTAAATACTTTATAATTTGTTCAGTCCAGGCTGGGGCATAAGGAAATAATTCTTTTTCAATAACAACCTTGTCATATCTGAAAAACGTAAATAGCTTAATAAAACGTTCTAAGTAAGCTTTAAGTATTGTAAATTTTGAATGTTTTTTTTGATATAAAGAAGTTAGGTAATAATCATTAAACAATGGACTTACAGAAATCTCTAATCCATTTTCTTCCAAGTAAGAGAAATATTGGTAACTACGTAAACGGCTGCTCGCACCAAGTCGTGAATATTTTGTGAAATAAAGAATTTGCACTATATGATTATGTTTTTATACTGACTAACAATGGTTTTTAATTGATATTTTTTTCTAGCGTTTTTCATTAACTCATTTTTATTAAAAATGGAATTTTTATTTAAAGAATCAATCATTAATTGAGTAAGGGCTTCTTGATTTTTTAAAGGAAATAACCTACCATTAGATATATCTATGGTCTCACTATTACCTCCAGGACAATCGCTTGCTAGTATAGGTGTTCCCAAACATAGTGATTCTATAATTACGTTTGAAAACCCCTCATATAATGACGATGAAATTAAAAATTTTGCAGATTTCATTAATGGATATGGATTAGGTTGGTGTCCTAACAAAAAAACATTTTTGTTCAATTCTTTTTTATCTATAACATCTTGCATTGTATCTCTTAGATTTCCCTCACCTAGTATTGCGAGTTTAAATGCTATTTGTTTATTTTTTAATAATGCACACGCATTAAGTAAGGTAAAATAGTCTTTTTGAGGATTGAGTCTTCCAACTGCTACAAAATCAAAACTTGAATGAAATACAGGCTTCTTTGATAATGCAGAAATACGTTCTACGTTTACTGGATTATAAATTACATAAGACTCTTTGGGTATACAATTTGTTTCTTTAATAAAATCCTCTTTCATATAATTACATTGAAAGATTAATTTATCAGATTTTTTTGCAATTCTCTTATTTGCTAGAATATATAGATAGCGTTTTATGGAGTTAGTAAATAGCTTTTTTTCTGCACCGATGGTGTTTCCTAAACGATTAATAATTGTAATAGCATTTGAAATAAATGGTTTTGCAATAGCAGTTGTTAGACTAGCCCCTAAAGTAGCAAAAACAACTGTTGGTTTATGTTTTTTACAAAATTTTATAAAAGGCATTACCATTTTTGAGCCTGATGTAACGCCTAGTTCTAACACCTTTATATCTTGTGGTATAAGGTTTGATAAATCACCTTGTTTTTTTCCTAAAAGCAGGAGATATGATGACTTTTCATCGGTGTTGTAAAATTCGTTTAAAAGGGTTAGCATTACTCTTTCTGCACCACCAGCTCTTAAATCAGGTATAAAAAAAACAATCATTGTTGTGTGTTAATAGTATTATTGGATAAATGATTGCAAATATATGTGTTTCATATTTGTATCGCTTTCGCCAAAGCGATATATAAATAGTATACAGACATCGCAATTAACCAATCTTATTAGATTGCTAGATTATTCTCAATAAACTTTAACATCTTTGCTATTTCATTATATTGACCATCATATTTATCTTTTTTAAGATCGTCTTCTATCTTTTTAAAGTCAATTAATTGATATAATTCTACATCTTTATTTTTTTAAATAATGTAATGTTATTTACTTTATTTGTAAAACCGCTTCTCAATCTAGTATTAGTATCTCCTTTTCTTAATTTCCATTCGATTTTAGGTAAATAAGGGAATATATAATTCATTGTTTTTTGAAAAAGATTAGACACTAATTCATTTTTTGCTGTAAGGATTGCTGCCCATGGTGCCTTACCTTGTGTTATGGTATTATATATTCTATAATTTATACCTTGTTTTAGTGACCTTTGTAATTGATTTTTATTTGCTAGAAAAACTAGTTTATTAAAATTTTCACTTGCAAAGGGAGCAAATACATCGTGTTATTTATTGCTTTCTTGGGAATAGATATAGCCCTGCCTTCCTCTAAAACGTTCTAAATGAAAAAATGCCGATGCTAATAATTGCACAAAATTAGGGGCGTCTTTAAAAACTGCATATTTTTTTAAGAAATACTGTTCTAGTTTAATCGCCATTTTTTCTGAAACATCTTTATTTATTAATGAATGTTTTGTTATTAATTCTGAATAAGATTTTATAAAACTATTAAAGTTAGATTTATTAAGGTCCTTTAATTGCTTTTCTCCAAATTCCCAGTCAGTATCAGCACCATTACCTCCTAAACTAACTTTAAAACTATTTTCTATTTTATAAAAGGATTTAACTGCATTAATAAAAGTAGAATAGAAGGGATCATTGTTAGAGTTTTGAAATTCAGATATTTTAATTTTAAAATTATTGAGCGTTGTGGGGATTTTAATTTTTTGATGCTTTACTTTAAACTTTCGGCTCAATTTACTGGCAATAAAAAAATCTAAAAAACCTGCTCTATTATAGGACATGGTTTCTAAAGAATTACCGCTAGTATTATAAAAAAACTTAAAATTAACCTACCGTCAAAACCACCAGAAAGAGGAATAACAATATGGTGATATTTCCTTAAATAAGTAGCATTACTTTTATATTCATCGATAACTAATTTTAATTGATTTTCAAAATCGGTATCAGGTTGTAATAGATCTGATATAGCTTTATAGTTTGAAAGAACAAAACCAGTAGTAGTAATTACTATTTTACCATATTCGGGCATGGTATAAACATCTTTATATAACGTCTCATAACCTGGATAAACTCCATATCTAACAGTCATATAGTCTAACAGCATTTGTTCCCTATCTGGAATTAACAAACCTATTTTTTTAACAAATCTATCGAGTTAGTTACATAGATATCATGATTATGCTTAAAATAAAAAACTTTATGAAACCCAAAGTTATCTACTATACATTCAAACCTATCTTTGATTATTTTAAAAATAGAAAACTGACCACTATAAGTTTCTATATGATTTATGGTTACATTTTCAATAGTTCTAAGGTCGATATCTGAAGAATGTTTACCTAGTAATAAGCCTGAATAGCCATTAATTGAGTTTTCTGAAAATTGGATATATTTTTTTTGACATTTTTCAAAGTTGGTTGATATTGAAATAAAGTGAAAATCACCTAATCTTTTATTAACAATTGTATTATGCCGCAGTTGGTCAATTGATAATGAAAACTGAGTTGCTTTATTTATAAAATCAGATGAAAAATCTGTTTTACTATATTTTAAAATCCAAATATTCATTACACCAGTCTATTTTTAAGTCTCGTCATTAAACTAGGTTTATATTCTTTATAGGTTTCCATTCATAAAAATCAAGAGATGGAAGTGTTTTTGGGGTATGATCAAGACTATTGGTAAAAAAAATGCAAAATATATTGAATTAAATAGCATTAATAAAGTTCTATTATTATTGAAGTGATTTAATAGGTTTTCACGAAAGCGTAAAAGTAGTATTTAAAAAGTTAGTAATAATTTTATAATGCTTTACTTATGTTTATAATAATTTTGAGAGTGATTTTTCTAAAAATACTAATTGGGTTTTTTATAATTCCTTTCTTGTAATATTCAAAAGCACTTTCATTATTTGCTATTGCCAAACTAGCTAATTTCATATAAAATTTTGATTTTAAATAAGTACTTTTATTATTAGATCTAAATAAAACTTCATACTGTTTCAATAAACCAAATAAAGCTTTAGAAATGTCATTACGTCTAGTCTCTGTAAGTGAATTATCATGAAATCGATAATAATAGAGTTTTTCTTGTAAAGGACTAAACTTATAATTTTCAAAAGCTGCTCTTATCCAAAAATCATAATCTTCAACTAAAAATAAAGATGGATTGTACCCTTCTAATTTTTGATGCATTTCTTTCTTATATAGAAAACAAGCCTTAACTACATTATCAATTAACACATTTTCTTGTTTACCTACCTTTCTTTCTCCTGTAATTTTATCATCATTATTTATTGTAAAATAAGGTGCAAAAACCAAATCAGCATTTTCATTTTCTAAATTAAACACCATTTTCTCAATAGCATCACTTTTATAAAAGTTATCATCTGAAGTCCAAGTTAAATAGTCTCCATATGCAATATTAAAACCAATATTTAATGATCTGGGTAGTCGTTGATTTGTTTCGTTTTTAATATATTTAATTCTATGATCTTTATAGGAAAGTATAATTTCCTCTGTATTATCTGTCGAGCAATCATTAACTATTATAAGTTCAATATTTTGATAGGTTTGGGTTAAACAGCTATCTATAGATTTTTTTAAAAAATCATTACCGTTATAGGTTGGCAAAACAATTGAAACGAGTTTATTCATATAATTTTAATATTGTAGAACAATAATATTCTTTAGAGAATTTACCTTCAATTGTTTTAACAGAATTTGCTTTAATGTGGGTTACCGCTTCATTAGTCAATTGTAATACCGATTCTATTTTCTCTGTGGCTATTTTTACATCTCCAGAAGGCACTAAAAAACCATTTTCATTATCATTTACTATCTCAGGAATACCGCCAACCTCACTAGCTATAATAATTGCCTGACATCCCATAGCCTCTATTACAACATTAGGTAAGCCTTCTCTTTTAGAAAACAACAACACAACATCGGCTGCTTGTAAAAAATTATTTACGTCATTTCTATAACCAACAAACTTTACTGAATCAACTAGATTAAGATCCCTTACTAATATTGTTAATTTTTCTAAATAAGTAGAATCACCTTTTCCTACTATAAATAATTTAGCCTTATGCGTTTTTAAAATTGGCGCACAGGATTTTATTAAAAATTCTAACCCTTTGACAGGGACAATATTTGAGACACAGACTAATTTTAAACCATCATATTGAAAAACATCGACATTATCACTGTTATTAATTGGTTCAAAATAGTCATATAAAGTTTGTATTTTGGATGATTCTAAACCTACTTTTGTTACCCAAAAATTACTAGTATCATTTGAAACAGCAATATATTTTTCTACATGCTCGTTAGCAAAATTTATATATTTTTTTGAAAAGTGAATTTTACCTAATTGGTATTTACTTCTTAAATGTGATATTATTGGTATTTTTTTATTAATCCCAGCAATTAACCCTATTCTATCTCTAAAAAGTTCTGTATTCAAGTGTACATAATCAACTTTGTCTTTTTCTATAATGGTTTCTAGTTTTTTTATAGCGTCTTTATGCAACCATTTTAAAAATGGTATAACTTTGAATTTTACAAAGCCTTTCATAAAAAAAGCATTTAAAGTAGAATGAAGATTCATTTTATGCTTAGAGAACACATTATCATTGATCAAATAAACTTTATAACCCTTTTCTCTAAATATGGTAACCCAATTATTCGTATTAAAAAAAACAACAATTGGTTTGTTTTTGGTTTTATCTAATGCTTCAATGTGCTTTGCTAAGCTCATAAAAGATCCACCCTCATGGACTCCACTTTCAACAAAAAGTATATTTTGCATTAGCTCAGATTTTTAAAAATTTTTTCTGCAAATAAATTTACTACCTCAGGATGATCTAATACTTTTTGTTTACTAACACCTGACCAAACTAACCCTCCATCGAAAGGGAATGAAACTTCGTTTACAGCAGCTATCAATTTAATTAAGACTTCATCATCAGCAGTCTCTATTTTATCTAAATTGGCTAATATTTGATTTAATCGTGACAAATCATTTGTACATACAAAGCCTTTGTCTATAAATCTATAAATAAAATCACCCAAAAAGACAGCTGGTTTATTTAAAAAAATAGATTCTAAACCAGAAGTGCCTGTTAATGTAATTATAGCTTTAGCTGCATTAATAAATCTAAAAGATGGCTCTGTGGGATTTGCCATATAAACACCAGGTAAGGCATTTATTGCTTTATAAAACCCTTTAGGTCTTCTTCCTATCATTGTTAAATGTTCTTTAACAACCAATATATCTGTTATCGCTTTTGACTTAGAAATCGCCTCAATAACAGCTAATTGGTTGGTTTGGCATGAACTTATCACCATTGTTGAAGCTTCAGGATCCACATGTAAAGTATAGAATAGAAAAGATTTTTTTAACAAATATTCTGTATCAAAAAAAGGTTTTTGTTTCCAAAATGATTTAATTCCTTTGGTTATATTATATTCATATTTTATTGTAGATAAATATGATGTATGAAAAAATTCATTTGAACGATTGAATGTTCCTTTCAGGTATTTTGCTGCAAGCTTTAAAGAATACTTTATTTTTGTTTTCTCTAAATAAATTTTATTTTGAAGGATTTGATAATCTGGCTGCTGTTGCTTTTCTCTAAATTTATTTAAATAATCTAATCCGTAATCTAACGAATCTTTAGAGAAATCCGAAATTGGCTTAAGAAATTGAGCTTTCACCAAATCCATTTTGTCGCGAGGACTGCTATCTATAACAACTTTATTATCGATTCTTGAGTGTGTTAATTTCAAAAATTTTATATCTAATTTCACACATAATTCGGCAATAGCCAAAGTAAATGCACCTGCCACAGCATAAGAATAAATTATTTCAGGTTTTGTTTTAGATAAAAAATTATATAAATAAGACAACATATTTACGATATAATTTAAAGTTGCCTCTTTATCTTTACGTATTTTTTCTAAAAAAGGGGAATCGGCAATACCTCCACCCATGAGCAAACCATTACCAATATGCCTGTCAGAAATAATAAATTGATTTAAACGTTTATGGCCTAATAATTCAGCAAAAAAAAGAAGCTGTTTTTGCTCGTAAGGGGTCGAAATCCATTGATGTTCCAAATCATGAGTATAAACAACTTCATCAGCCATAGTACCCCATTCATTTTTTAATATTTGATAATATTTTTTTGGGCCTCCAATAAAGCCACCAGTGATAAGGTTCCCATTATTTAGTTCTTTTATTTTTTTAGAAATCTCAACGGGCCAGTAAAGAAATATTGGAGCGCATACAAAATATATTTTTTTAGACATATTCTTTCAATATAGAGATTATTTTTTTTGAGGCATCACCTTTTCCATAAGGGTTTTTTGCAGCAACCATAGATTCATAAATTTCTTTATCATCAATTAACAGCATTGCTTTGTTTATTATATCTTGTTTTTTAGTCCCTACTAAAACAACTGCTCCCGCTTTAACCACTTCCATTCTTTCAGTATTAGTTCTTGTTACAAGAACAGGCACATTTAAACTAGGTGCTTCTTCTTGAACACCTCCTGAGTCAGAAATAATTAAATAAGACTTAGACATCAGTTCTACAAATGCAGGATAATCCATCGGCATAACTAGCAGTACATTATTCAAGCCGTTTAATATTCGCTCTGCCTCATTTTTTACTAATGGGTTTAAGTGAACTGGGTAAACAAATAATATGTTTGTATTCATGCTTGCTAACTCTTTAATGGCATTGAATATTTCATCAAATCCTTTACCTATATTTTCTCTTCTATGACCCGTTATAGTTATTAAACGCCCATATTTGGAAATTACATTAATTAGGGAATTTGGCAAATGACTTTGACCACGTAATTTATTTTTAGTATAAAGTAAAGCATCAATTACAGTATTTCCAGTTTCAAAAACAACTTCATTTTGAATACCACATTTTAGTAAATTTGAAGTGTTAGTAGCTGTAGGTGTAAAATGAAACTGCGCTATTTGACTAATCAATCTTCTATTAGCTTCTTCTGGAAAGGGATTATACAAATCATCAGTTCTCAGACCAGCTTCTACATGAGCCACTTGTATTTTTCTATTAAATGCAGCTAACGAAGCTACAAAAGCAGTTGTCGTATCGCCTTGGGTAATTACAATATTAGGATTTTCACTTTCATAAAGATTATCCAGTAAATCAATACTTGAATGAATAATCCCATTTAAGCCTTGATTAGGTTTCATTATAGATAAATTATAATCAGGTGTTATATCAAACCAATCTAGTAAAGGCAATAACATTTCTTTATGTTGACCAGTATTAACTACTTTATGATTAACGCCTTTATTAATAAGTTCATGAATTACTGGTGCTAATTTTATGAATTCTGGACGTGTTCCAAATATAACAAATATCATATTAATTTTTTAAATTATATTGATTTATAAAATACTTCAATTCACTAAATATTATTTGACAGATTCTAATCATGTCAATTGGGTAATCAAACTTGAGTTCTCCAAAGTGAAATAAATTACATTAATGTTATTATCTTCATTAATAATATCTTAATCACTTTTCAATTTGTACTATAGCATTAAACCAAATAACATCTTCTATTATTTGTAATAAATTTTAATTGTTTTTTTTCTTAAAGGTTCTTCACAAAAAGAACAAAAGATTGTTGCTAAAATAAAATTAACCATCATGTGTAAAGAAATTTGAAGGATAATATTACCATTAAATATTTCAAATCCAAAATTTATCAACAGTTCATTTATTTTTCTCACTTTTATAAAACTATATAATTGAGTTAAATAAAATGCAAGAGATATTTTTCCTAAAAAAACAAATCTCTTGTTAAATAAAATAGCATCAAACCATGTAAATGATGATAAAGATAAATCAACAGACTAAAAGGTATAATACATAACTGATCAAATAAGTTATCTTGAAATGGTAATAAAGTTATATTTAAAACGCAAATTATAAACAAGATTAATGATATTTTTTTTAGATAACTTGTATTTCAATGAAAAAATGCAGTTAAAACACCTAATATAAACTCAGGCAATATTCTGGGAATGGAAGAAAAGGTATAATGGTCTAAAGAAAAATTTTCAATATTAAACCAATAAATTAGAAATCCGACTACAATTAAACAGAATAGAGAGATAGCTAATCTATTATTGTATTTATATACTAACGCACAAATAGAGAAAATAATTGAATAAGCAAACCATTCAGCAGAAAAACTCCATGAAAAAGTATACCAAGTTAATTTGTTTGTGGTTCCCCATCCATTTAACAATAAAAGATTTTGCAACACACTCTTGGAATAGTCGACTGGAATAGACTCACCTATTCTTATTAATCCTATAACCAAAGGTGCTGCAATTAAAAAAATGTAATGGATAAATTTTAGCAATTCTTTTTATTAGAAAATAATAAAAATCCGAAAATGAAAATTTTTTATTGAAAAATTTTTAAAAATAAACATATGTTAATAAATCCGCTTAAGATAAAAAACACATCAACGCCTAAATAACCTTTTTTTTTTAAAAAAAAAATCAATTTAATTTAATCCTATGCACTCAATAGGTAAATGAAACAAAAAAACCAAAAAGCAGCGTAAAATCTTAAAACAGTTAAGTTGTTTAACATATACTAAATAAGTAAACTAGATTATAACATATTTATTAAATTCATTAACATATACGTATTTCGCTTTCGCGAAAGCGAAAAAACAATAGTTATGGGATTATTATAGTTTATTATCATAAACTATAATAAAATGGTTAAAAATAAGCGCTAGGTAGCGTTAACATAAAAGTTATGTATTATTTCATTCTTAGTATTTTTTTTACTTCATCCTTACTTGTAATGTAATATAATAATGTAGTTAGTACAAAATAAAACACTGTAAATATAATAACACTGTAATACATATTTTCAAACAAATACGTAACTAAATAATTAATAAAAAAACCGAAGGTAGATACATTAATTAAAAACAACATCATTTTACACCATTCAATCCAAAATGAAAAATGCAACATACTACTAATGAAATAAAAATTAATAAATGATGTAATGATATATATAATTGATAAGGCTATTAGAACAATATATAAATCATACAAATAGGCTAAAGAAAAAACGATAGCTAGTCCTACTATTTTTAAAATCAGTTCTATTTTAAAAAAAAGATTCACCTTATTTTTTACTTTAAAAATGCTTTGGCACTGTCCATTCATAGGAATAAAAAGGCCGCCCATGGCAGCTATTTTTAAATAAATCACAGACCCTAACCACTTATCGCCTAATAATATTGTAATTACTTGTTCTGTTTGAAAAAAAAACACACCACTAACTAAAGCAATTAAAAAAGTGACTAGCTTAATATTTTGTAGAATTATCTTTTTTAGTTGACTGGTGTCGTCTTGCAATTTTACCAGAGTTGGATACAAACCTTTTAAAAAAGGACTATTAATAATATCAATGGGTGCATTAAGTAAGCTAATCGATTTTGTATAAAGTCCTAGGGTTGATGGTGAATATACCTTACCATATATTAAATTTAATGATTGGGTATAAAACCTAGAAATTAAACTCACACCTAACAACCTTACACCGAATTTATATAGGGGCAATATAGCCTTAAAATTCAGTACTAATTGGGGTTTGTATTTAACATTATAAACCAATAAAGCGGTGTATATCAAAGCATTTACTAATTGTTGTATAATCAAAGACAGTATCCCAAACCCTAGATAGGCTAGTGTCACACCTACTAACAGGCTAATTAGTGAAGCAGGTATTCTAGAGACAGTTATTTTTTTTAGGTTTAATTCTTTAGTGGCCTTTACAATCTGAATGAGCCCAAAAGCCTCAATAATTAAGGTGAGAGATTGTAATCTGATATAGAAAGATAAGTTTTCATATTCTGGATAAGCATTCTGTATAACAGGAGCGGCTATAAACAGAACTAAATACAATAAACACGACTTACAAATGTTTAACCAAAAGACTGATGAGTAATCTTCATCACTTACATCTTTCTTTTGAATGATCGCCTCTTTTAAACCTGAATCAATAAAAAGCATAGTAAGTAAGTAAAATACATTGACTATCGCTAAAACCCCAAATACTTTAGGGTCTAATAAGCGTGCTAATATAATACTAAGAACAAAGGATACTGCTTTTAAACTTACAGACTCAATAAAAGACCACGTTATATTAGTAGCAGTCGTTTTTTTTAAACTCATTTTTCTAGTCTATCACCTTTTAAAAAGTCTTCTTTTGCCTCAGTACCCAGCATGTCGTAATAATACTTAGGATGAAGACCGAAACCTGGACGTATAGAACGTACATTTTCAGAAGTAAAGAGTTCTCCTTTCTTGATATCTTTAACGACATATAAGGATCGAGAAAAAAACTTACCTTTTTCCTGTTTTTCGGTTAACTCGTAGTTTACGGAACCTAAAGCACTTTCTGCTAACCTTACTTGATCAACCATTTCTTTAAACTCTGCTTCATCCATCGAAAATGAGGCATCTGGTCCACCTATAGATTTATCTAAAATAAAATGTTTTTCAATAATCTTAGCTCCTAAACTAGTTGCAACCACTGGAACAATTGATCCCATGGTATGATCAGAAAGGCCAGGTATTACATCAAAACGCTCTTGTAGATCTTTAATCATCATCATATTTGCCTCATCAATAGGTGCAGGATAAGATGATGTACATTTTAACAAGGAAATATTATTATTTCCAACTTTTCTACAGGTTTCTAATGCTAGCTCTATATCTGGAATAGTTGCAATACCAGTTGAAATAATCACAGGTTTACCTTTGCTCGCCACATATTCTATTAAAGGAATATCAGTAATTTCAAATGAAGCAATTTTATATGCTGGGACTTTTAACTCTTCTAAAAAATCTACGGCTGTAAAATCAAAAGGAGAGGAAAAACATACTAAGCCAAGTTCCTTAGCTAAATCCATAATTTCTTTGTGCCAATCCCAAGGAGTATATGCTTTTTCATATAAGCTGTAGAGATTTTGTCCTTCCCATAGAGTTCCTTTTATAATAAAGTCATCCTTATTACAATCAATTGTTAGAGTATCTGGAGTGTATGTTTGCAATTTGATACAGTCAGCTCCTGCCCTTTTTGCAGCTCTTACTGTTTCTAAAGCTACCTCTAGATTACCATTATGATTTGCAGACAATTCTGCAATTATAAAACAAGGATTATTATTTCCTATTTCCTTTCCATCTATATTCATATATCAAAAACTTGATTTATTTTAAACTTAAAATTATTTCTTACTTCAACTAATTCTAATGATCCATCTGCTGTTTTTACAATAACAGGATTATCGTTTATTATAGTACCATTAGCTGTTTTATAGTGAAATCCAAAATCTGATTTTTTCACCTTGTCAATTATGACTTTTTCTTCACCTATATATGTAAAAGCGCCAGGATAAGGATGAGCTTGAGCTCTAACCCAATTAGTTATCCTTTTAGCACTCCATTCCCAATTGATTCTCCCATCTTCAGGTGTTCTTTTACCAAAATAAGTAGCATTATCTTCATTTTGCTCAGTAAGCTCAATGGAGTTTTCCTCAACCTCTTGTAAAACATTTAAAATATTGACTAAATATTCATCATTATAAATACTTAATAAATCTGCGCCTGTCATCTCTTCGTCAATAGGAATTCTGATTTGTTTTATTATTTTACCTTCATCACATCCAGATGTTATTTCATGTAAAGTTATCCCAGCTTCTTGTTCACCATTGATAATAGCCCACACATGAGGTGTTCTTCCTCTGTATTTAGGCAATAATGATCCATGAATATTTATCGCTATTTTCCTTGGTAAACCAATCAAATCCTCCTCAATTAGAAACAAATAGTTGATAGATAATAAAACATCGATGGTTCTTTTACCAACCGAATTGAATGCTTCACCATTACGTGGATTTCCTTTAAATAAAAAGATGTTTTCTTTTTCCGCAAATTCAATAATTTCAGAGGAATTTGAATCTGTCAAAATGAAATCGATTTCATAATTTGAAAACAATTCTCTTAAAATCTTTAGTCCAAGATTCCCACTTGCCAATACACCTAAAATCATAAATTAGTGATTTTAGAGTGAATAATAACATCCTTGTAACTATTTTCAAAAAAGCAATGTTCCTTTAATCGAGCATCAAAAAAATAATTATTATTTAAAAGTGTTGTGTAAAGATGTGGTCGCAAATCAAATGCATAAACATAAAGTTTATAGAGTTGCAGTTCATTAAATGCTACTTGTTCAATTAAATTCAAATATTCACTCCACAATGTTTCAAAATTTTCTTTTTCGTAATCCGTATTCATGATAAATGATATCTCGACATTTTTATCTATCCAATTGATATGCACCAATCCACCATATCCTATACAGATATCGTTTTGTAAGAACGAGAATAAAATTTGACTGGGTTTTTCTTGTTCAAATAATGACTTGACTACTGAGTTAAAATAATGATTTTGTGATTCAATTGTCAAAGGCTCAGCTTGTCGTAAATGGTACATTTGCTCATTACGCCATTTCATGATATCCATACGGTCTTCAAATCGTATAGGCACAATTTTAAATTCTCCAGAAGAGAATTCTTGTTGAGCAAGACATTTATAAGAGTTCATATTTCAATTCAGCTAATTTCCAGTCTGTTTCGTTATCAATATCCTGACCTTGTAATTCACTAATCACGATACTACCACTATTCTCAGTAATCAATTTTTTGGACTTCAAACATTCTTCCACATTTATCCAGTAAAATTGTCCTGCATCATGATAGGATTTTTCTAAATCTTGACTTCTTGTAGTTGCAAATTCTTGGTTAAAAAAAGTTATATTTCCAGCATCGCTGAGTTTTAACGCGCGTTGAACCGGAAAACTAAAAGGCATAACAGGAAAAACAGAATCAAAACGATTTTCTCCCAATAAAGAAAACGCTGAACTCAAAATTTCAGCATTTACAAATGGAGCTGTTGGATAAATGCAGCAAGCAAATTCAAAGGTTTGGTTTAGTTCAACTTTATATTGATTCAGCACCTCTTCTATTACGTCAAAAGTTGTCGCATAATCATCAGAGTTTTCACTAGATCTTTTAAAAGGTATGTTCGCTCCATATTCATGAGCAATTTCAGCAATTTCATCATCATCTGTTGAAACCATGACTTCATCAAATAACTTAGAATTTAACGCAGCTTCAATAGAATAGGCGATAATAGGTTTACCAAGAAAAGGTTTTATGTTTTTTCTTGGAATCCTCTTACTACCACCACGTGCGGTTATTATGCACAAATTACCCATTATAATAATTATGTATAGTATTCACTACAAACTGCTGTTCTTCATTGCTTAATGTAGGAAACATTGGCAAGCTGATACATTTTTCATAGTACGTCTCAGCCATAGGTAAATCACCTTCTTTCCAGCCTAGTTCTCTATAATAAGGCATTAAATGACATGGTATGTAATGGATTTGAGCATATATTTTTTGCTCTCTTAAGTGATTATACAAACCTAATCTATCCTCTACTTCTACTACATATAAATGATAAGCATGACCTACAATCACGCTACTTTGTCCTTTTATGTAACTTTTACCTTTAAAAGCCTCAAAATAATTTGATGCGATTTCTCTTCTTCTTTTCAGTCCGTCATTTGCTCTTAATAATTGGCTAGAACCTAGAGCTGCCTGAAAATCTGTAATGCGGTAATTATATCCTAGATCTTGCATTTCCATATACCAGGCAGGGTATTGTTCTGTACTCGCTTTCGCGGAAGCGAACTCTATACTATTTGTATATAATTGATCATTCTTGACGATTCCATGAGTTCTAAGTGCTAGAAGTTTATGATACAAAGCCGCATCATTTGTAGTGATCATTCCACCTTCACCACAAGCAATATGTTTAACTGGATGAAAGGAAAATATTGCCAAGTCTGCAAATTTTCCATTCCCACAATTTTGTTGTGTTCCTTTACTATCTGTAAAAAAACCTCCTGGTGAATGACAACTATCTTCTATAATCCAGAGGTTATATTCATCAGCTAATTTTCTAAATTCTTCTAAATCTACCGCTCTACCAGCAAAGTCCACTGGAATTATTCCTTTATAAGTGCCTCTGGGAGCATTTTTCAATAATTTTCTTACTGCATTGATATCTAGTAAATAAGTTGCTGGATCTATGTCTGCAAATACCACTTCTCCACCACAATATCTCACACAATTTGCAGATGCTGCAAATGTCAGTGGTGTTGTGATTACTTTATCTCCAGGTTGCACATCTAGCGCAATTGCATTTAAATGTAATGCAGCTGTACCATTAGACACTGCAACTGCATATTTTGAACCTACATATTCAGCAAATTCTTCTTCAAATTTTAGAATTCTAGGTCCTTGAGTAAGATAGTCTGCCTGTAAGGCTTCAGTAACCGCAAGAATATCTTCTTGAGTAATATTTTGTCTTCCGTAGGGAATTGCTGTGGACATATTTGAAATTTATACTTTGAAATCTGCGTCAACGTGCTCTACGATTAATTTACGTAACGTATCTACCGTATCCCAATCGTCATTTTCACCACTATTATACTTAAATTCTGGTGCTACTTGTTTTGCGTTGTGTTTCTCTATAAACTCTTCCAGTTTCCACTTATGAGTTGCAGGTAAAATCGTGTAATATCGACCTAAATCATACGTATAATAACTATCTGAAGAAGTGATCATTTCTTCATGAATTTTTTCTCCTGGACGTATTCCTACTACTGGATGCTCACATTCTGGACCTATCGCTTCAGCAACATCAGTGATGCGGTAAGACGGAATTTTAGGAACAAATATCTCACCGCCCCAAGCGTGTTCCAATGCATGCATAACCATATCTACTCCACCTTGTAGTGAAATATTAAAACGTGTCATGTCTGTAGAGGTGATAGGTAAAACTCCTTCTTTTTTCTTATTGAGAAAAAATGGGATTACAGATCCATTACTTCCCATCACGTTACCATAACGTACCACACTGAATTTAATAGGATTCCAGCCAGCAATATTATTTGCAGCTACAAATAATTTGTCTGACGCCAATTTAGTAGCTCCGTATAAATTTACAGGAGCTGCAGCCTTATCGGTAGATAATGCTACTACTCTAGTAACTTCAGTTTCCAAAGCTGCGTTTATCACATTTTCTGCACCCATAATATTCGTCTTCACACATTCCATAGGATTGTACTCAGCTATAGGAACATGTTTCATAGCAGCTGCATGGATGATATAATCAACACCTTTAAATGCTCTTTTTAAACGATCAATATCCCTTATATCTCCAATGAAAAATCTCAACTGCGGATATTGCGACACAGGATATTCTTGAGCCATTACAAATTGTTTTTGCTCGTCGCGTGAGAATATTATAATTTTTTTCACATCATCATAATGCTTCAAAATATGTGAAGTAAGTGCTTTACCTAAAGAGCCTGTTCCTCCAGTTATAAGTATCGATTTATCTTTTAGATTCATTTCTAAAATTCTATTAATTAATTAAATTATTCAAATATCCTCCATAACCACTCTTCACTAAAGGCTCAGCCAGTTGACGTAATTGTTCTTTATTTATAAAGTTCATGCGATAAGCAATCTCTTCTATACAGGCGATTTTTAAAGAGGTACGTTTTTCTATGGCTTTAACAAATTCTGTCGCCTCAGTAAGTGCTTCATGTGTTCCTGTATCTAACCAGGCAAATCCACGACTCATGATCTCTAGTTTTAAGTTATTCTGTTCCAGATAAGTAGCGTTTACACTGGTAATTTCTAGCTCACCACGATGTGATGGTTTTACATTTTTAGCCACCTTAATAACAGAATTAGGGTAAAAATACAATCCTACCACAGCATAATTGCTTTTAGGAGCTTCTGGTTTCTCTTCAATACTTATAACATTTCCATCTGCATCAAAATCTGCCACTCCATAGCGTTCTGGATCTTCTACATAATAGCCAAAAACGGTTGCCTTTTCTTCCTTAGTATTCTCTATGGAACGCTGTAACATGCGTTGTAGACCTGCACCATAAAAAATATTATCTCCTAAAACCAAACAAACATCGTCATCTGCAATAAATTCTTCTCCTATAATAAAGGCTTGCGCTAGTCCATCTGGAGATGGCTGCACGGCATAGGATATTTTCATGCCTAAATATGACCCATCACCAAAAAGACGTTCAAAATTAGGTAAGTCTAGGGGTGTAGATATAATCAAAACCTCTTTGATACCAGCAAGCATCAAAACACTTAAGGGATAATAAATCATCGGTTTATCATATATGGGTAGTAACTGCTTAGACACTACATGAGTAAGAGGATGCAATCGTGTACCTGAACCACCGGCAAGTATAATTCCTTTCATAATCCTATTTTAATTGTACCAAAGTAGGTAAATTTAGGTCTTTTTCTGATAAAACTCTTTGGTCCACTGGTATTTTCCAGTCTATTTGAAATGACGTTTCATCATGACGAACGCCATAATCTGCCTCTTTGTTGTAAAAATTATCGCATTTATAAAAAAATGTAGCTGTTTTACTTAATACTGCAAATCCGTGAAAACAACCACGAGGTACAAAAAGCTGGTGCCTGTTTTCTGTATTTAAAATTGCAGTCACCACATTTCCATAAGTATTTGAATCTGCACGCAAATCTACTGCTACATCTAACACTTCTCCCTCTAAAACACTTACTAATTTTGCCTGTGCGTGTTCACCACGTTGTGCGTGCAAACCGCGTATTACTCCGTAATTTGATTGGGACATATTATCCTGAACAAAATTAACTTCTAATCTAGTAAGCTTTTTAAATGTTCTTGCATTAAAACTTTCCATGAAAAAACCACGATCATCCTTAAAAAGTTGAGGCTCTAGTAAAAAACAATCTTTGATCTTCGTTTTATGGACATTCATTTTTTAATGTTTCTACTAATAAATAAAGCAACACTTTGACAAGCTCAGTGCGACTATTATTTTTTGTACTAGTTCTTTTTATTACAACAACTTTTTTGTTACGCTTTCGCGAAAGCAAAATAAATAAAAAAGCGTAGTTGTTACGTATATTGCTTTATATAATACTCTTGGTAATCACCACTAGTGACCTGGTCCAGCCATTCTTGATTGCCTAAATACCAGTCAATGGTTTTTTCCAGCCCTTCTTCAAAAGTAACGGATGGTTTCCAACCCAATTCTTGATTTATTTTGCTGGCATCAATCGCATAGCGCAAATCGTGACCTGGTCTATCTTTTACATAGGTAATTAAATGGGCAGATTTACCAGTCGGTCGATTCAGTTTTTTATCCATGAGGGAACAAAGTAATTGAACCAAATCAATGTTTTTCCACTCATTAAAGCCGCCTATATTGTAAGTTTCGCCGTTTTTTCCTGTATGAAAAGCTAGATCGATAGCTACTGCATGATCGATGACGTATAACCAATCTCTTGTATAATTACCATCACCATAAACAGGCAATGGCTTTTCATTGATGATGTTATTTATAAATAATGGAATTAACTTTTCTGGAAAATGGTTAGGCCCATAGTTGTTTGAGCAATTAGAAATTACATAAGGCATCCCGTATGTTTCTCCATAAGCTCTAACAAAATGGTCTGAACTTGCTTTAGAAGCAGAGTAAGGTGAATTAGGATCATACGATGTTGTTTCTGTAAATAAGCCAGATTCTCCCAGACTTCCATAAACCTCATCTGTACTTACATGATAAAAACGTTTACCTTTAAAATCGTCTTTCCAAATAGATTTAAAAGCATTCAATAAGTTGACTGTTCCTACCACATTAGTCATCACAAAGCTTACTGGATCAGTAATAGAGCGATCGACATGAGATTCTGCTGCAAGATGCACTACTCCAGTAAACCGATAACTTTTAAATAAATCTTCTATGAACGCAACGTCTGTAATATCTCCTTTTACAAATGTATAATTGGGAGCAGTTTCTATGTCTTTTAGGTTCTCTAAATTTCCTGCGTACGTCAAAGAATCTAGATTATAAATATGTTTATTTGGATACTGATTTACAAATCTGCGTACCACATGTGACCCTATAAAACCAGCACCACCAGTTATTAAAATCACATTATTTCTTAATTGATTAAACATCATGATTTATGAGTTCCTGATTAAAATTAAAATATTCTAAATACCATTTGATAAAACTGGATACTCCTTCATTCACGTTAGTTTTTGGCTTGTATCCAACTAACTCATTAATATCATCCGTATCTGCCCATGTTTTATTTACATCTCCTGGCTGCATGGGCATCATTTTTTTAATTGCTTTCTTTCCTATATTATCTTCAATGGTTTTAATAAACTCCATTAATTTAACAGGTCTACTGTTACCTATATTTAAAATGTTATAATTAACCTTGAGCGGCGTATGAAGTGTTTTGTAAACTCCATCAATAATATCATCTATATATGTAAAGTCTCTTGATAGATTTCCATTATTAAATACTTTAATAGGTTTGTTATTTAAAATAGCCTCTGTAAATAGAAACATAGCCATGTCTGGACGTCCCCAGGGACCATAAACCGTAAAAAATCTTAAACCAATAGTTTCAATATGATATAAGTTACTATAGGTATGCGCCATTAATTCATTAGATTTTTTAGTGGCGGCATATAAACTTACAGGATGATCTACAATATGATTTTCATTAAATGGAACATTTTTTGTATTACCATATACGCTAGAACTACTAGCGTAAACTAATCGTTTTATTTTAGCGTGTCTACAACATTCTAAAAGATTCATAAAGCCTATAATATTACTATCTATATAAGCCATAGGATTCTCTAAAGAATATCGCACTCCAGCTTGAGCTGCTAAATTACATACAACTTCAAATTCATGATTTTTAAAAAGCTTAGGTAATTCTATTTTATCTTCTAAGTTCATTCTAATAAAAAACATATCAGCAAATAAGGTGCTTCCCGTTATTTCATTGAACACTGTAGCTTTTTTTGTTGAAATACCCAACTGAAGTAACCTATCATACTTTAAATTAGTATCGTAATAATCATTTATATTATCAAGACCTAGTACAAAGTATCCTTCTTTCACCAACCTTTTACAAAGATGATAACCTATAAATCCAGCTGCACCAGTAACAAGAATATTCTTTTTCATTATTATAATTTACCATCAACATTTAATTTTAACGACCCTTTAACATCATAAATAATACTATTCTGTTTTGAAATAGATTCAAAATTTAAGTGATTAAATTCTTTGTGAGAAACGGCATGAACTACTCCATCAAACCTGTCTTTTGGTAATTCATTAACCGAAGTAACTTGATATTCATACATCACTTCTTCAGGGTTTGCTAATGGATCGTAAACGGAAACATCAATTCCATAATCCTTTAAATTTGAAATTACATCTACAACTTTGGTATTACGCACGTCAGGACAATTTTCCTTAAAAGTAATACCAAGCATTAATATTTTTGAACCTTTTACTGGAATATCTTTTGCAAGCATTAATTTCACAACTTCGCTTGCTACGTATGACCCCATACTATCATTCATACGTCTTCCAGCAAGTATAATTTCTGGATGATAACCTACTTCTTGAGCCTTTTGAGCCAAATAATACGGATCCACTCCTATACAATGCCCACCAACTAATCCTGGAGTAAATGGTAAAAAGTTCCACTTTGTACCGGCAGCTTCTAAAACGTCATGCGTATTAATGTCCAACTTATTAAAGATTTTTGCTAACTCGTTTACAAAGGCTATATTAATGTCTCTTTGAGCATTTTCTATAACTTTAGCGGCTTCAGCAACTTTTATGGTTGGCGCTAAATGCGTACCAGCAGTTATTACCTCCTTGTATAAAGCATCTACCTGTTTTCCTATTTCTGGAGTACTTCCAGAGGTCACTTTCAATATTTTTTCTACCGTATGTTTTTTATCTCCTGGATTGATTCGTTCTGGAGAATATCCTACATAAAAATCTTCATTATATACCAAGCCGCTTACTTTTTCAAGTACAGGAACACATTCCTCTTCCGTTGCTCCTGGATAAACGGTTGATTCATATACAACAATATCTCCCTTTTTAAGAACTTTTGCTACTGTCTCACTCGCTTTATACAGAGGTGTTAGAATAGGTCTGTTATTTTTATCTACTGGTGTAGGAACAGTAACAATATAAACATTTGCTTTTTCAATATCCTCAACATCAGTAGTGCAGTACAAACCTAGACGAGAATCGTTGCTTGTTTTAAGAACTGCTTTTAGAACATCATTCTCAACCTCTAGAGTACTGTCCACTCCAGTCATCAACTCATCCACTCTAGATTGATTGATATCAAAACCAACTACATCGTATTTAGTTGCAAACAATCTAGCTAATGGCAAACCCACGTAGCCTAGCCCTATAATTGCTATTTTTTTATTCATTATTAATGTTCTTTAATTAGTCCGCTTTCGCGAAAGCGTTTACTTTATATTATAAGTTAGTCCAATACCAGTCTACGGCTTGATCTAATCCTGCTTTTAAATCAAATTGAGGATCATAACCCAATAGTGTTTTTGCTTTATCAATAGATGCTAAGGAATGAGGAACATCACCAGCACGCAATGGACCGTAGTTTATTTCTACTTTTTCAATGTCTTTATCTTTTACAGACAATGATTCTTTAAGCAAGCTAACGAGCATGTTTAAATCAGTGCGATCTCCATAAGCCACATTGAACACCGCATTCTCTGCATCTGGATTTTCTGATAGCATGGCTTTAACGTTTGCCTGAATGACATTATCAATATAAGTAAAATCTCTAGAGTAGGTGCCATCTCCATTGATCGTAGGTGATTGTTTGTTCATTAATTGTTTAGTAAACAAAGGAATAACCGCAGCATAAGCTCCATTAGGGTCTTGTTTGCGTCCAAAGACATTAAAGTAACGCAGCCCTACCGTATTCAGTCCATATGTTTTATAAAAAACATCTGCATACAACTCATTTACATATTTGGTAATCGCATAAGGAGAAAGTGGTTTACCTATATTATCTTCTACTTTAGGCAAAGCTTTTGAGTCTCCATAAGTAGAGGAGCTTGCTGCATAAACCATTTTATTCACACCTTCTTCTTTACAAGCTACCAGCATATTAAGAAATCCGCCTACATTGACATCGTTACTGGTCACTGGATCTTTAATGGACCTAGGAACACTACCCAAAGCTGCCTGATGCAACACATAATCACAGCCTTTTACTGACTTTTTACAATCATCAATATTTCTAATATCTCCTTGAATAAATTCAAAATTTGAACATTCTAGCAGATGCTCGATATTTTTTTTATGACCAGTTGCTAGATTATCTAAGGCAACAACATCGTAACCATTATTTACTAAATGCTCAGATAAATTACTACCTATAAATCCTGCTGCGCCTGTTACTAATACTTTTGTTTTACTCAAGTCCTTTATATTTTTTTGTTTAAAATTAACCTTTACCTATAGTATACACATCAAAGCCTATTTTTTCTACATCCTGTTGATTTAAAATCATACGACCATCAAATAAAAATGCTGGCTTTAGCATAAGGTCATAGACTTCTTTCCAGTCGTAATTTATGAATTCATTCCACTCCGTTAGGATAGCTGTTGCGTGTGCATCTTCAACAGCCTGTAAAGGTGTTTCAACCACTTTTAAAAGCCTTCTGTTTTCTTCACCGGATCTGGTCCCTAAGTAATCTAGATCGTTATAAATTTGCTGGGCCGTAACTTTAGGATCGTAAACGGTAATTTCTGCCTGCTCATTTAATAAATAATCAGCTACATAAATAGCAGCCGACTCTCTAGTATCGTTGGTATCTTTCTTAAACGCCCAGCCTAAGATGGCAATCTTTTTACCAGAAACCGTATTAAAAAGTGTTTTTACTATTTTCTTAGCAAATCTACGTTTTTGATGATCGTTCATGATAATCACCTGTTCCCAATAATCGGCCACTTCTTGCAATCCATAGGTTTGCGCTATATAAACCAAGTTCAGTATATCTTTCTGAAAACAAGATCCACCAAAACCTACAGAGGCTTTTAAAAACTTAGGACCTATTCTAGAATCGGTTCCTATAGCTCTTGCTACCTCACCGATATCTGCCTCGGTCACTTCACAAAGCTCTGAAAGTGCGTTAATACTGCTTACTCGTTGCGCTAAAAACGCATTTGCAGTTAGCTTAGAAAGCTCTGAAGACCACACATTTGTAGTTAATATTTGCTCTTTAGGAACCCAATTGGCATAAACATCCACTAAAGCCTGTTGCGCCTTTTTACCTCTCTCTGTATCTTCTCCTCCTATTAAAACACGATCTGGATTCAACAAATCTGAAACAGCAGTTCCTTCTGCCAGAAATTCTGGATTAGATAAAATGTCAAAATGCACTCCATTACCGGTGTTATCCAGGATACTTCTCAATGCTTCGGCCGTTCTAACTGGTAATGTAGATTTTTCTACAATTATTTTATCACTAGTAGCTACTGATGCTATTTGTCTAGCGCAAAGCTCTATATATTTAAGATCTGCAGCCATTCCTTTGCCTACCCCATAGGTTTTTGTAGGCGTATTGACAGAAATAAAAATCATATCAGCAGCAGCAATAGCGGCATCTACGTCTGTAGAAAAAAATAGGTTGTGATCTCTAGTTTGAGCCACTAAATCGGACAAACCAGGCTCATAGATCGGAATATTTTCAACATTAGGATCGTTCCAGGCAGCAATCCTGCTTTTATTGATATCCACCACATTTACTTTTATATCTGGACATTTTGCAGCGATCATAGTCATGGTAGGACCACCCACGTAACCTGCACCTATGCAGCAAATGTTTTTAATTTTCATACTATAAACTTTGGTTAACAAAGTTACCTAAAATACTCTTAACATCATACACTACAGCATTATTATTCCTACATTCTTTTAGATCCAGTGAAGTATATAGAGAATGACTAACCGTAAGAACAATGGCATCGTATTTTTGTTTCTTTAATTTATTATCGCATTTCAAACCATATTCACGAAAAACCTCTTCTGGTTTTGCAATAGGATCGTGCACAGTAACGTTCATCCCATACTCCATTAAGTCTCTAATGACATCAACTGATTTTGTATTTCTAAGGTCTTACCAATCCTGTTCCATTAAGTACATTAGCTTTTTGAAATGATATTTTTGAGGTAATGGTAATAATCACCTTTTAAATGAGCTATTTTCTTTCTCAACACCTCTTCTTCAATCCATTTGTTATTTAGCGCAATTTCTTCAATACATGCGATCTTTAGACCAGTTCTCTTTTCTACTGCTTTTACAAATTCTGTGGCCTCTGTTAAGGCTTCATGAGTACCTGTATCTAACCATGCAAAACCTCTACTCAAGATTTGCATTTCTAGAGCGTCTTTCTCTAAATAGAATTGATTTACAGAAGTAATTTCTAATTCTCCTCTTTTTGAAGGATTTAATTTTTTTGCTACCTCAATAACTGAATTAGGATAAAAGTACAATCCTACCACTGCATAATTTGATTTTGGATGTTCAGGCTTTTCTTCAATTGATGTCACTTTTCCTTCTTTATCAAAATCGGCCACACCATACCTTTCTGGATCCTTTACATAATTACCAAAAACTACAGCTTTATTGTTCTTGGATACTTGTTCTACAGCATCTTTAAGTTTATTTTGAAATCCTGAACCATAAAAAATATTATCTCCTAGCACTAAAGCGACCGGATCATTCCCTATAAACTCTTCGCCTAAAATAAATGCTTGGGCTAATCCATCAGGACTAGGTTGCTCTTTATAGGATAATTGAACTCCAAAATCAGATCCATCTCCTAGAAGACTCTTAAAGTTAGGCAAATCTACAGGTGTAGAAATAATTAATATCTCCCTAATATTTGCTAACATCAGCACAGAAAGAGGATAATAAATCATAGGCTTATCATAAACAGGCAATAATTGCTTACTTACGGCAAGTGTTAATGGATGTAATCTTGTGCCCGATCCACCGGCTAGAATTATACCTTTCATATTATGAATATTGTTTGTTATAGTAATTCTTATAGGCACCAGAAGTTACACTTTCCAACCACTCTTGATTATTTAAATACCACTCGATAGTTCTATCTAAGCCTTCTTCGAACTTTAAGGATGGTTGCCAATTCAATTCTTTGGATATTTTTGATGCGTCGATAGCGTATCTAAGATCATGACCTGGCCTATCTTTTACAAAAGTGATCAATTTCTCACTTTCCCCTTTAGGTCTATCGAGGTAGGTATCCATTTTAGAACAAAGCAGTTTTATAAGATCTATGTTTTTCCACTCATTGTGTCCTCCTATATTATAGGTCTCTCCTATTTTTCCTTGATGAAAAACAACATCGATAGCATTTGCATGGTCTTCAACAAATAACCAATCCCGCGTATAATTTCCATCACCATAAACAGGTAATGGTTTTGAATTAACTATGTTATTTATAAATAAAGGAATTAATTTTTCTGGAAACTGGAAAGAACCATAATTATTAGAACAATTAGAAATGACAAATGGCATACCATATGTTTCTCCATAGGCTCGTACAAAATGATCAGAACTGGCCTTTGAAGCAGAATAAGGAGAATTAGGATCGTAAGAAGTAGACTCTGTAAATAAACCTTTTTCTCCTAAAGTACCGTAGACTTCATCCGTACTTATATGATAAAACAAACCAGATTGATAATCAGAATATTTTTTAAAAGATTCCAATAAATTTAAAGTTCCCAAAATATTTGTTTTTGCAAAAGACAATGGATCTTTTATAGATCTATCCACATGTGACTCTGCTGCTAAATGAATTACAGCATCAAACTTGTAAAGCTTAAACAACCTATCCATTTCAACCGCGTCACAAATATCAGCTTTCAAAAAAGAATAATTAGCTGCCGTATCTACATCCTTCAAGTTTTCCAAATTACCTGCGTAAGTAAGAGCATCCAAATTATATATCGAGTATTCAGGATACTTTTTCACAAACCATCTTACTACATGAGAACCTATAAAACCAGCACCACCAGTTATTAAAATACTTTTTGACATGAACAAAAATCTTAAGATTCTAAATTAATTTTAATAAACACATACTTACAATTTATAGAATCAGTTTAAAAGGTGGTCATCCACCTAAATACGCATTGCTAAGAACTAGCACAAAATTACCTTAAACAATAAGTTATATCTCATAAAATAAGATGTAACTTGAAACCATATGACTTATAAGAAATAAACATTTATCATAAATTTAAAAGACTTAAAAGATAAGAGTTTTTATTATATGCATATATTTGCATTTTAAAAGCAAGTAAACAACTATTATGAAAAAAATATTTACAATAACGTTACTGATGTGTGGACTAGCATCATTTGCACAGACAAATGATTCCATGTCATCAGATTCTAATGAAAATTCTACCTTTAAACAATGGTCCCTTGATTTAGCTGGTGGAGTTCATATGCCAGTGAGTTTATTTACACCAGGGTATTTCACGAACACGCCTGACTTGTTTCAAATGGATCTAGGTATAAGATATATGGTGAATGAAAAATTTGGTTTTAATCTAGATCTAGGTTACAATAGATTTGAAGGTGATACAGAAAGTCTAGATTTTCAAACTAATTATTACAGAGTTACTTTGGAAGGAGTTGTTAACGCAAGAAACTTGATCGGTCTTGATGCTATAAGTGAAAGACTTGGGCTACTAGTACATGGTGGTATGGGAGTTTCCGGATTGGACTATAGCAGTTCTAACGACGACCTAGATCATATGTTAAACTTTCAAGCAGGTATAACACCTGAATACAGAATTACGAATGCCATCTCTGTATTTGCAGATTTATCTGTGATCGGACATGTTAGACAAGATAGAGCTTTTGATGGATTTTCGGTTTCGGAAACTAGAGGATTTGACGGAATGTTAGTAAATGCCTCAGTAGGAATATCTTTTGCCTTAGGAGAAGGAGCTATGTCTATTGATTATGCTCCAAACGATATGGAGGCAAGATTAGATGATATAGCGGCTGCGATGGATAAAATGGCAACTGAAAATGGTGATGATGATCAAGATGGTGTGCCTAATTATTTAGATAGAGATAATACTACAGAAAGTGGTGTAAGAGTTGACAATAAAGGTCGAGCTATTGATTTAAATAAAAATGGTATTCCAGATGATATGGAAAGTGGATTAGATACACGTTATGTATCTTCCTCTGACTTAAAAAACATTATCGCAAGAAATAATGGAAACAATAAGAATTTGATCAAGCAACTGATCAATGAAGGTTATGTAAATGTGTACTTTAGATTTAACAGTACTAAACCAACTACCTATTCTCTAGGAGCTATGAATACTATTGTACAATACATGAAAGATAATCCAAGTGCCTCTGCAACACTCACAGGTTTTGCTGATGAAATTGGAAATCCAGAATACAATAAGACATTATCAGAACGTCGTGCTAAAATGGTCAATGATGTATTAGTAGCTGCAGGAATCGATGCTAGTCGCTTAACCTATAATGGTGATGGTGAAGATGCTTCTGTTGATAAGAGCAGTGCTGAAGCGAGACAATTGGTAAGAAGAGTTACTTTTAGAGTTAACTAATTCTAAATTTTAATATAAAAAAGGGTCGCTGTCGCGACCCTTTTTTTATATCCATTATTCTCATCTATATTTGTTGTTGTCACTTATCCGTATCTCTGTTATTTTTAGCAAAAGGAATCAAACAGATAATAGGTAGCATTGACGTTTAGAGTCATTAAACCTCCTGGCACATTCTTCCTAAACATATTTAGAAGTTCTTCATTTTAGGATTAGAACACCTAATGATTAACTCCATTAATTAATGAAAGCTCTTTCAATTTATAGATCAGAATAGATAGAGAAAATAAACGTTGCATTAACACCTTGCTCTCCATATATGCTAATTAATTTCATGATTTACGTAAAAGTGATCCGATTAAAAATAGGAACACTTTTATAGATTATTTGATAGACTATTTACAAATGAATATCAATTGGCTTGATCACAAAAAAACAGGCCTGAATACGCAATTGTTTCCATCCGTATACGTAGACAGATTAGGAAAAGTAAATCTGCGGTAAAATAATTCAAAAAATTACTGGCTCTCTAATCCTTTTCTCAACCAGGCCTCATACTCCTTTATATTAGGAGTATAGTCTATAGGTTTCCCCACATCGTTTCCATCAGAATCCTTAATAACATATAAAGGTTGTGCTAGAGCTTCATAATTATTCTTTTGAAACGCCATCCACTTATCGCCTATAGTTCTCACTTTTTTACCAGTATCTTCTGAAACATATTGTTCCTCTTTTGGTAATTTATTTTTATCGTCAACATAAAGAGAAATCAATACAAAATCATTCTTGAGCATATGTAAAATGGCAGGATCACTCCATACTCTTTCTTCCATCTTTCGACAGTTTACGCATGCCCAACCAGTAAAGTCAACTAAAATAGGTTTGTTGACTTCTTTTGCATATGCCAGTCCTTCTTCATAGTCATGAAAAGCTATAATATCATGAACAGCTAGATGAGCACCTTCTGGAATCTGTATATTTGCATCTAATTTTGTGTAACCTACACCATAAGGTGCTTCAGCATAATTTAAGGGCGGTGGGAAACCAGAAATAATTTTTAAAGGCGCGCCCCAAAGTCCTGGAATCATATAAACAGTAAAAGTCAAAACAATTAATCCCATAATCAACCTACCAACAGAAATACTGGATGCTGTTCCATCGTGTGGCATTTTAATCTTACCTAAAAGATATAAAGCCAAGCCTCCAAAAATAGCTATCCATATCGCCAGGAAAACCTCTCTTTCAATAAAATGAGTCTGGAAAACTAAATCTGCTGCGCTTAAAAATTTAAATGCTAGAGCAAGCTCTAGAAACCCTAAGACTACTTTTACGGTATTCAACCAGCCGCCAGACTTAGGAAGCGAGTTCATCCATCCTGGAAAAATGGCAAATAATGCAAATGGCAATGCTATAGCAAGAGAGAAACCTAACATTCCTATTATGGGTGCTAGTCCACCTTTTGAAGCAGCTTCTACAATAAGAGAACCAACGATCGGTCCTGTACAAGAAAAGGACACAATAGCAAGCGCAAGAGCCATGAAAAAGATTCCTGCTATGCCGCCTTTATTTGCTTTTTCATCTGCTTTATTTGCCCATGATTGTGGTAATGTAATTTCAAAGGCTCCTAAAAAAGAAACAGCAAAAACAACTAGTATTAAAAAGAAAGCTACATTAAAATAAACATTTGTACTGAGTTCATTCAATGATTCTGAACCAAAAATTGCTGTGACGACCGTTCCTAATAAAACGTAAATGACAATTATAAAAATACCATAAAGGATAGCATTTGATATTCCCTTTGCTCTATTCTTACTTTGTTTAGTAAAAAAACTTACCGTTAATGGTATCATAGGAAACACACATGGTGTCAGCAACGCAGCAAATCCTGATAGAAATGCTACTATAAAGATGCCCCACAGGCTTCGGTCTTCTTCATCACTACCTTCTTCCGCTTTTTCCTTGTCTATTTCTTCATCGCTTTTTTTTTTAGCTCCAGACTCTTGAAGAGTTTTATGAGTTTCTTTTAATGGGATAGCAGACTCTAGTGGGGCTTGTGCAACCATTGGATCTATTTCATCATCGAGGTATTTCTCAATAATATCACCAGCATCTTGAGGTATAATGGCATTAGGATCTAACTTAAAATTAAGAACCTGTCCCACTGGCCTTAAACAACGTTCGTCATCACAAACTTGATAAAAAATCTCTGCGATAATATATTTCAAATTTGGATCTAAAACTTTGATTTTTTGTTTGAAAACAGCCAAATCTGCAAACTGATATACATTAAATTCCCAAACATCTGAATACTCTGCATAGGAACCTGTTTCTTCATTGACTCCTAACAATTCTATTTTACCGTCCACTTCATAAAAGCTTAATGTGGTAGGAATTGGACCGCTGTCAGCGCCACTGGTCTGTGAGTATAAGTGCCATCCAGGATCAATCCAACTAGTGGTAACTAGTTCGTATTCTGTTTCTGATAACTTATTAACCTCTGTAGACCATGAAGTTGGATCACTTTGAGCAGTTAATTGTAATGAAATAAGGGCTGTTAAAGCAAAAAAAAGCTTTCTCATAATTCTGTAGTTATTTCAATAATAGTTTTTGTTGTCTTTGTAATTTTATAATGTTTGCTAGCTCTTATTCCTACTAACCAGATGATATCTTTACCACTTGTCAATACTAAGGTTTTTTCTCGTATTAAAGAAGGGATTTTGCTGTCAGTTAACATATCACTAATTAATTTGCTTCCTTTCATTCCATAAGGTTGCATACGATCACCTTGTTTCCATTTCCTTAACAAAAGAGGCCGTTTTAATTCTTCAGGATCTATGAATATTTTATTTGCAGATCCATTAGCGCTTACATATTCTAACGCATTGTTAACTTCAATTTTTTTCAATACTAATACTGCATTTCCTACTTCTACGGTACTGTTTAAATCGTGTATCTCTAAATAAAAATCTTCAACAATTTTCATTTTACTTAAAACCAATACTTGACGATCCTTAGTCAGTTTCACCTGATCTGAAAGGATGTATTTTCCGTTCTCTGCGTCTAGTAAGGATAATGCATCTATAATATTAAAGTTATATTCTTTAAGCAGCTCATAAAGATACATCTTAGGTTTTGTAGTAGCTTTAAGTTGTGCAATATCTATTTCTATGGTTTGCTGGATGGTTTTTGTTCCGCTTTCGCGAAAGCGTGCCACTTCAACATCTATCAAAGATTCAGAATTACTGAGATAATCAAGTGTTTTTGAAAAGTTGTTTTTTAAATGAGGTAATGCATTGTATAACAAAGGAATCACATCGTGACGCAACTTATTGCGCTGGTATTTTGTAGAGCTATTGCTACTATCCTCGCGCCATTGAATGTTATTTTTCAAAGCAAAATCATCCAATTGTTCTCTCGTAAAAGGCAACAAGGGTCTTGAAATTTTACCGTTGCGAGTTCTAATTCCTGTCAGACCATGCAATCCAGCACCACGACCTAAATTGATCAAAAATGTTTCTAATTGATCTTCTAGATGATGGGCTGTAAGAATAGTATCATAGTTATTTTCAACAGCTATCTGATCAAAAGCATCGTACCGCAACTCTCTAGCTGCCATCTGTATGGAAATACTTTTCTCCAAAGCATAAGCTTCTGTTTGAAACGATTTTATATGTACGTTACAGTCAAAATCCTGGGCTAGTTTCTCTACAAAACGCTGGTCGTCATCGCTTTCTATACCGCGCAAATTAAAATTACAATGGATCAAATCAAATTTAATTTTGCAATGACCTAATAGATGTGCTAAAACCGTACTGTCCTTTCCACCACTAATAGCAATCGCAATAGACGCGGTAAAAAGCTCTGGAAATTCTTTGTTGATATGTGTTTGAAAAGCCTCTAGCATGTTGTAAATTTAATCAAAGGATATTCCTTGCTGGTTCAGCACCTCGATTAATGCTTTGGCCTTGAGAAAGCACTCTTCGTATTCTTTTTCTGGAACCGCAGCTGCTGTTATAGCGCTTCCTACCGAGAAAGAAAGGGATTTATTCTTTTCATTATAGAGAATAGTTCTTATGATTACATTAAAATCAAAATCATCATTTGGTGTAAAATAACCTATGGCACCACTATACAAACCACGTTTAAAACGTTCATTTTGTTCTATAATCTCCATTGCACTGATCTTAGGAGCGCCTGTCATGCTTCCCATAGGAAATGTAGTTTTTATAGCTTCTAACGCTGTATATCTTTGATCCAATTGAGAAACTACTGTACTGATCATTTGATGCACTTGTTTAAACGTATAAATCCCAAAAAGTTCTTCTACAGCTACACTGCCTTTTACTGCAGTTTTAGAAAGGTCATTTCTTACCAGATCTACAATCATTACATTTTCTGAACGTTCTTTAGGATCGTACAATAATTGTTCTTTTAAAGAATCATCTTCTAGTACATGTTGTGAGCGTTTTGCCGTTCCTTTGATAGGTTGCGAGATCAATTTGCTTCCTATTTTCTTTAAATAGCGCTCTGGACTGGCACAAATCGCATAGTTATTATTAAACCTTGCATAAACTGCAAATGGTGGCTCGCTGATATCATTTAGTTCTTTGAAAGCTTTTTGAGTATTTAAATTTACGTCTTTTGCATAAAACTGCGTACAAAAGTTAGCTTCATAGATATCACCTCTATGAATATGATCTAAAAAGGTTTGCGCTTTTTCAAGATATTTAATTTTAGGATCTTTTGCTATTAGAGCCTTTTTTGTAAAAACTGTTTTTACTTGTTCCATTTGATGATTAGAAATCTTTTTTATTAACTGGTCAGCAGCTTGTTGAGAATTCATAAAGGAATGTAATTTGACTCCTTCTTTTTGGACTTCAAAAACCAATTCTGGAACAAAAAAACACAAATCTGGAAAATCCAGTAGGTCTTTATAATGGCTTTCTAAATTTTCTAATTCATTTTTAAGATCATAACCTAAAAATCCAAACATCCAATCGTGATGTTTCTTTCTAAATGCTTCTAATTGAGAAAAAGCATTACCAGCATTACATTGAATACGGTCTAGGGCGCTTACTCCTATTAACGTTGAATAGCTATCATATTTTTGATTTCCGTGATTACTTTCTAAATAAACAAGGTGTTTTTCTTCCTTGTAATAAGACAATAATTTCTCTTTGAAAACAGAAGTCTTTTCGACAGAAAAAGTATGGATTTGTCTTTGCTTCATGGTAAAACAAAGATAAGATTTGTAAATAAAGCAAAGACCTATTTTCTTGAGAAAATAGGTCTTTGTTTAAATTAAGAATTCGTGGTTTTGCCTTAAAACGTATATTGGATACTACCTCTAATAAAAAATGGAGTTCCAGGAGTGAAATGGATTTCATCTACTGATTGTGTTTCATTTGCAAGTCTAGACTCTGTAGCAAATTGTGTTTCATTCCAGTCTACATCAAAAAGATTTTGAATCGCCATTCCTAATCTAAGGTTGTTGGTCAAATCGTAATTAACATTCAAATCAGCCACAAAATAACCTTCAGCAACGATACTATTATCTTCATTTGCAGCTCTATCACCTATATAGCGGTAACGTAATCCTGCATTGAATTTCTTATAGTTCTTCAAACTAATTCCTCCTGTAGAAGTAAATTCTGGTGCAAGCGGTATAAAATCTGCGCCATCTGGTTCATTAATAGCTCTTGCGTGTGCATAATTCAAATTACTATCTAAAAACACATAATCTGAAAGCTGATAGGTAAATCCTATGTCAAAACCATAACGCTCTGTCTCACCACTAGGTTCTACTATTCCTGCATCTCCTACATAAACAAATTCTTGTTCTAAAAATAAGTACCACAATGCACCATTAATGACTAAGTTATCAGATGCTTTCCATATCGTACCTAAATCAGAACCATAAGATTTAGGAAGTATTTTGTCTGCACTATTTTCTAACACTACTCTTGCGTCGTTACTATGCAAACCTATACCATTGCGTAAATAAACCTTTACATTATTGTTTATCTTATAATCAAAATTTAATTTAGGTAATAGCGCTGTTGCCGTTTGAGATTGCGTTTCAAAAGTGGTTTGTAATGCATCTTGATAATTAAAATTAAAATGCTCTAATCGTAAACCTGACGTGATAAGTAAGCGATCTACAAAAAACTCTGCACCTACATAAGCAGATGAGTTGGTTTCATTGATATCACCTAATTGAATATTTTCTAAAGTTTCTCTTCTATTCAATGTTCTTGATAATTCAGAAGCCTCGGTTCTATCATTTCTTAATCCCAAACCTGCTTTTAGATTTAGTTTATTCTCTCCTAACTGTGTTCTGTAGGTGTAATCTCCTTTAAAACCAAATAGATCTCTAGATTCTTGTTGTCTAATTTGATCACCGTTGATAGGATCTTCTAGGAAAAATGTGAAATTAGAAAAAAGTAGAAAATCATAGTGTGAGTAAAAAACATTTGCATGTATCGTTTCTTTATCGCTCACGTCTTTGTAATAATTTGCAACTACACTAGTTCTAGAAGTTTCTCCACCTTCTGTATCATCAATAGCACCAAATCTTCCTATCAAACCACTATCCACCGCACGTTGTGGAATCTGTCCACTTGCGTCCCATTTACTATCAAAATGAGAAACACTTACATTAAATCTATCACCATTGTCTGCGGTATAATTAAGTTTACCGAATAAATTAATTCGATCAAAATTTTGAGGGCTATCAAAAGGTCCATCAAAGGTCAAAAACTCTGTAGCGATATAGGCAGACGTATTAGCATTGTCCACTAATTGAGCCATCCCTAGATATCTTTGATGGTTAAAATCACCTATTTCATATTGAATTTTATTTTCTCTTAAGTAATTTTTAGTCCTAAAATCTACATGACCTGCTGTTGCAAAGTTCCCAACCGTTTCATCATAACTACCTTTTCCAAAAGATAAATTATTGATCGTTTCTGGGATTACAAAATGAAGATCTGAGTAACCTTGTCCATGTGCGTGACTTACCATATTTACTGGCATACCATCTACATTTATCGCAATATCAGTACCGTGATCGATATCAAAACCACGTAAGAAAATTTGCTCTGCTTTTCCGCCACCAGCATGCTGACCTATAAAAAGTCCAGGCACTTTTTGTAATATTTCTTGTGAAGAAGTTACCGGATTGATTTGTAAATCTACATTTGCAAGAACGTTAAGCGTTTCTACATCGTTACTAATAGTAACAGCTTCTAGATCTAAAGAAGCAGCTTTTAAAGTAATTTGAAGGACTGTATTTTCATCTGTGATGATCACAGATCCTGCCTCATATCCTAGGTGTGAAAAACGTAATTCGTCTCCTCTTTCTACATTATCTAATGCAAAAAAGCCTTTGGCATTGGTATGTGTATGATTACCAGAAATAGCGTGTAAAACATAAACATCTTTTAAAGGCTGTCCGTTATCATCTTTTACAAATCCAGTTATGCTATGAGCTAGAATAAATTGGGAAATAAAAAAGAATGCTGTTGTGAGTACCGCTTTCGCGAAAGCGGAATAAGTAATGGTATATTTCATTATAGTTGTTATTAGTTAGTCTACCTACGCAGCTGCAATAAACATGGTTCTGAAAAAAATGTTAAGTAATAAATAAAAACAACAAATAATTGATTTACATATGATTATAAGTATAGAAAAGCCGATTCATTTTATTGAATCGGCTTTTCTATACTTTATAATTCTTGTTCTTATACGTGAAGAGCTCTATCTTCAGTCGCAGCAAGAGCTGCTTCTTTTACTGCTTCAGAATAAGTAGGATGTGCATGTGACATTCTAGCAATATCTTCTGCACTGGCCCTAAATTCCATAGCGGTGACAGCCTCGGCAATTAGGTCTGCAGCACGAGCTCCTATCATATGAACTCCTAAAACCTCATCAGTAGTTTTATCAGCAAGGATTTTTATCAAACCATCTGTATCTCCAGAGGCGCGAGATCTACCCAAGGCTTTCATAGGAAAAGATCCAGCTTTATAAGCTATTCCTGCTTCTGTTAATTCTTCTTCTGTTTTCCCAACACTGGCTACTTCTGGCCATGTGTAAACAACATTAGGAATTAGATTGTAATTGATATGTGGTTTTTGACCTGCTATAGTTTCGGCAACAAAAACTCCTTCTTCTTCGGCTTTATGAGCCAGCATGATACCTCTTACTACATCACCTATCGCATAGATATTTGGAATGTTAGTTTGCATGTGATCATTTACCTCTACCTGACCACGCTCGTTGATCTTAACACCTGCAGCAGTCGCATTTAATTTATCGGTATAAGGGCGTCTACCTACAGATACCAGACAATAATCACCTTCAAAGGTTACTTCTTCACCTTTTTTATTTTTTGCCGTTACAGTGACTGTATCACCATTACGTTCTACTTTATTTACGGCATGTGATAGGTGAAATTTTACCTTCTGCTTTTTAAGCACTTTCATCAACTCTTTAGAAAGCACTTTATCCATTGCTGGTGTGATACGGTCCATGTATTCAATAACCGTTACCTCAGCTCCTAATCTTTTGTACACCTGTCCTAATTCTAATCCTATAACGCCACCACCGATAACGATCATGTGCTTAGGAATTTCTTTAAGGGAAAGTGCTTCTGTAGAGGTGATCACTCTTTCTTTATCTAATGTAATAAAAGGAAGTGATCCAGGTTTTGAACCAGTTGCGATAATAGTATTTGTAGCTTCAATCGTTTCTGACTTTTCACCATCTATTTTTATGTGAGTAGCATCTACAAAAGATCCCATCCCTGTAAAAACATCGATTTCATTTTTCTTCATTAAGTAATCGATACCAGAACACGTTGTATCAACTACTTGTTTCTTACGAGCGATCATCTTTTCAAAATTGATCTTTATTTCTCCCGGAATCTCGATACCATGTTCTTCAAAATGCTTCATCGCATCATCATAATGGTGTGAAGAATCTAATAGAGCCTTTGATGGAATACAGCCTACATTAAGACAAGTACCACCTAGTGTGTTGTATTTTTCTATAATGGCAGTTTTCATGCCTAGTTGCGCACAGCGTATTGCGGCTACATAGCCACCAGGTCCTGAACCAATTACTGCAACATCGTACTTACTCATAAGAGTTGATTTTTATTATACTAGTTTGAATAACAAAGGTAATAAAGCGGTTGTTATTATAAGAGCGTTTTAGTATTATTATGTGTCGGAGTTTGCTGTAGCAGTTTGCTGTCGAAGTTTGCTGTCGAAGTTTGCTGTAGCAGTTTGCTGTAGCAGTTTGCTGTAGCAGTTTGCTGTAGCAGTTTGCTGTAGCAGTTTGCTGTAGCAGTTTGCTGTAGCAGTTTGCTGTAGCAGTTTTTAGCAAAGCTCAAAACTACATTATCTCAGTCTAATGATAATTATTAATAGATAACTATGATTGTGACTGAAAACTTATTCCTTCTTATAAGGTCTTATAATCAAACGCGCAGCGCGATCAAAATTGAAATAATTATAAATCCAATTTAAGAATACAACCAGCCTATTTCTAACACCTACTAAAAAGTATAAATGAACGCCTAGCCACGTAATCCAAGCAAGAAAACCTCCTAAGGTAAAAGACTTTACATCTGCAACGGCTTTATTTCTTCCTATGGTCGCCATACTTCCTTTATCAAAATAGCTAAATTCTTTAAGTGTGGTTCCTTCTTGTATTCTTTTAAAATTATTCACTAAAAGCTGACCTTGCTGTATGGCTGGTTGTGCGACTTGTGGATGACCGTTAGGAAATGCTTCTGTTTTCATTAACGCAATATCACCTATCGCAAAAATGTGATCATAACCTTCTACTCTATTCATTCTGTCTACTAGAAAACGTTGTGATTTTTTATCTAGACTTTGTTCTCTTATTCCTTTAATAGGATTACCGATAACACCAGCGCTCCATATAAATGTGAGTGCTTCAATTTCAAGATCTGTATTAGTGATGACTTTTTCTCTCTCATAACTCTTTACCATCGTATTGAGATGAACCTCAACACCTAGATCTTTGAGATACTTTTCTGCTTTCTTAGATGCTTTTTTACTCATGCTGGCAAGAACGCGATCTGATCCATCTAGTAAATGAATCTCCATGTGATCTGGATTAAGATCGGGATAATCATTTATTAAAACACCTCTTTTAAATTCAGAAAAAGCGCCAGAAAGTTCTACTCCTGTTGGGCCAGCACCAGAAAGAACAATACGCATCAACTTCTTACGCTCTTCTACGTCATTTGTTAATGTGGCTTTCTCAAGGTTTTGAAGCATATAACTTCTTATATTCAATGCCTGTGGAACCGTTTTCATAGACATCGCAGACTCCTCAATTTCTTTATTCCCAAAAAAGTTAGTTTTAGTTCCCGTTGCGATCACTAGATAATCATAAGTAACCTCACCTATAGATGTTTTCAATGTTCTCATTACGGGCTCTACAGATTCAACTTCGGCCAGTCTAAATATGAAATTCTTGCGATCTTCCACCAGACCTCGTAATGGGAAAGCAATAGAATCTGGTTCTAAACCGCTAGTCGCCACCTGATACATTAAGGGCTGAAAATTATGATAATTGTGACGGTCTATAAGTACGACTTGAAAATTTTGCTTTACTAGCTTTCGCGAAAGCGTAACACCACCAAAACCACCGCCTATAACTATTACTCGTGGCAAATCTGACTGTGGAATATTCATAAGGAAGAGTTTTACCAAAGATAATTTTCAGTCCCTAAATTATAGAGTCATTAACATTCTTTTCTTAGTCGTGTAACGTTTTTGAGTAAAGAATGACTTACAAAGTAACCAAGCCATTAAAAAGTGAGTAAAAAACTCGAACAAGAATTTGTAAAACAGCTTAACGAGAATCAGAATATAGTGCATAAGATATGCAGACTATATACTAATGATCAACACGCGCACAACGACCTTTTTCAAGAGGTAACGGTACAATTATGGCGAGCATATCCAAAATTTAGAGGTGATTCTAAATTTAGCACATGGATGTATAGAGTGGCATTGAACACAGCTATAACATTGTATCGCAAATCTACTAGAAGAGTAAAGACACAAGATTATGAGTCGGTACAATTTAAAATAGAAGACCAACAGGAAGATGACGAGCAAATGGAACAGCTGACTCTTTTATATGGTGCAGTAAAACAATTAAATGATATAGAGAAAGCGCTTGTTTTTCTCTATCTAGAAGATAAGAATTACAGAGAGATAGCAGAAACTATGGGGATCTCTGAGGTAAATGCAAGAGTGAAGATGAACAGGATCAAGACAAAATTAACTAACATTATAAATCCATAAAATCATGGATCAATTAGATATACTCAAGAAAAACTGGCAGTCACAAACTAGTGAAACGCCACAATTTACATCAGACCAACTTACTGGTTTGCTTGCTAAGAAATCAACCGGGATTGTGAAATGGTTGTTTATCATCGCAATTATTGAGTTTAGTTTATTTGCAATTGTAGGTTTGTTCTCTCATTTTTCTGATCAACAACAGGAGTCTATTGAATTATTGGGCCAACCTTTATACTACGGTTCTTTAATACTTCATTATGTGGTGATTATCTTTTTCATCTATTTATTTTATAGCAACTATAAGAATATTTCTACAGAGCAACCTACTCGTAGCTTGATGAAAAGTATTTTGAAAACCAGACGTACTATGAAATGGTATATCTGGTATAACTTAATATACATAATGGTTTTAGGAATGATCATGAGTGCTATTTTAATTCCTAATGACCCTAGAGTTGTTCATTTAATGGAGTCTCCTAATGCTGTAGGCCACGAGACTGCTTTTTACTTTATGTTTTTCGGTATCTGTTTTGTTATATTTCTAGTACTATGTGTAGTTATGTACTTAATCTATATGCTTATTTACGGTATTCTATTGCGACGCTTAAAACGCAATTACAATGAATTAAAAAGAATGGAAGTGTAAAACCCTTTTTTCTAAGAACTTAAAAAACCATTAACTCATAATCGGTTAATAGGGTTTTTCTATTGGAGTGCTATAACCTTTTAAGTGCACCAATACAACCAATTATTGCTCTCGTTTAAGCACAATCGAGTTTTCTTCTGTAAATTCTAAAGGTCGTTGATTATTAAAATCCATTGCAAATTGCATTTCATTATCATTAATAAATTGTGCGATGCAAAACAATCTCTTTTGCTCACCACTTTCTAGTTTTGTTACAATTAAATCTATTTCAATAGGTTGTTTGCTTGCATCTATCTTATATGTCATACTACCTTTTTCACCGCTAAGAGTGAATTCTTTTCCTCCCATGATTTGATCTCCTAATCCTAAGGTAGCATAACCTTCCTTATCAAATTGGACAAAACCCAAATCTCTACCGTCATCTCCTAACCATTTACCAATAAATTGATCTTGATCACTTACCGAAATAAAAGATAACAAAGGCAAGATGACAATTAATAATACAAGCTTTTTCATTTTTAAGTTTTTCAAAGGTGTGGTTTAAATTTAAGCAAAAAAAATACGGCCTTTGGCCGTATTTTTTTTTTTTAAAAATCGCGATATGTATAATTATATTTTAAAATTTATAACCTACTGATAGGTGAACTGATCCTGGAAGTTGACTCATATCGTCTCCTTCAGAAACATTATCTAAAACATCAGAGAAACCATAAGTAAAAGTGCCTTTAAAATATAAATTATACTCTTTTAAATCATAACCTATACCTGCAGTACCAGCAAAACTTGTATTAACAGTGTCTTCTATTTCTACAGCGTCAGCATCTCCTAAAGAAACATCTCCTTTAAGTAAGAAACCTATCTGTGGTCCAAAGTGAATACTAAAATTATCAAAAGCATAATACTTAAATTGAACTGGTATATTTAAGTACTGTAATCTTACATCTGTATTTACTCCATTACTTTCAAACTCTTCTCCTTCTTGAGAATAAAGTAAACTCGCTTCATACGACCAGTTTTCTGCAAAAGACCATTGGGCAACACCACCTAAGTGAAAGCCTAATCTATTTTCACCAAAACCGCTACCACCTAGGTTATCAATTTTAGAAAAGTTTACTCCACCTATAACTCCGTAAGTAAAGTCTTGTGCCGTTGTTGTAAAAGTTGCTACAATTAGAGCAACAATAAAAAGATAATTAGTTTTCATTATTTCGTTTTTGGTATAGAATCCAAATATATAAAATTGCTTTTGTTTATTTACTCATTCTCAACCCATATGTTTGAGAACTTAAAAGCTACAGTTACTTAAGTCTCTTTTTTCTATTTGCTTCATAATCGGTAAAAATCATTTCTCCTAGTCCTTGGAGTCCTGTGAAAAAGGCTTTTCCTTGATTTGCTTCAGTAAAGTTATCTACAAAACGTTGTAAATAAGGATCATTTGCAATCATAAAAGTAGTAATAGGAATGTGCAACCTTCTGGCTTGAGCAGCCATCGTATAACATTTATCTACGATATACTCGTCGAGTCCATTAGAGTTTTTATAGTAGGTACCATCCTTTAAACGCAAACAGCTGGGTTTCCCATCTGTAATCATAAAAATTTGCTTATTAGTATTACGCTTTCTTCTCAAAATGTCCATTGCCAGCTGTAAACCTGCGACTGTATTTGTATGATAAGGTCCTACTTTTAAGTAAGGTAAATCGGCAATTTTAATAGGCCAGGAATCGTTTCCAAAAACAATAATATCAAGTGTGTCTTTAGGATATCTAGTTGTGATCAACTCTGCTAGTGCCATGGCAACTTTCTTTGCTGGTGTGATTCTATCTTCACCATATAAAATCATAGAGTGAGATATATCAATCATCAAAACAGTACTCATCTGTGCTTTAAATTGAGAATCTTCTACTACTAGATCATCTTCAGTAAGATTAAAATTACCCATTCCATTATTGATCTGTGCGTTGCGCAAACTTTCTGTCATGGATATACTATCCAGTCCATCACCAAATCTGTACGGACGGTAATCACCACTATGCTCGTCGCCTTGTCCTAACTTACCAGTTTTATGATTACCACTGGCACCTTTACGCATATTACCGAATATTTGATCCAGTGCGTGTTTACGCAATAATTGCTCGGTCTTTGCTGTGATAGAAAATCTACCAGGCCTATCGCCTTCTTCTCCGTCGCCTGCTTCTCTATCTTGATCATTGGGGTCAAACTCTTCTCTTATATAACCTCTTGCTTTAAGATCTTCTATAAAATCATCTACCGTATATTCTGGTGTAGTTAGTTGATACTCTTTATCCAGTTCACGCAACCAATGGATTGCTTCATCAAAATCTCCAGAAGTATGTGTAATTAATTCCTTAAAAACATCAAATAATTTATCAAAAGGATCTTTTTCCTCTGGATTAAAAAATTCAAACTTAAAACCTAATCTTTCTTGCGCCATATCTTAAAAATAAAGTAGAAAAGTATAATACCTCTTATTCTTAATCGATTTAACATTGGTTTATGCTTAAAAGTAAGATTCAAAAGTGATATTATGTGATTATATGGTACTAAACCATTGATTTTACTATAAGTTAATAGTGTTTCGCTTTCGCGAAAGCGGAATACACACTATTTTTGCTGCCGCTTAAAAAACTATTAAAAATGACAAAACACGCTTGGCACGATGTAAGCTACGGAGATAATGCACCAGAAACGGTGACAGGAATTATAGAGATTCCAAAAAACACAAGAGCAAAATACGAACTAGATAAAGAATCTGGAATGTTAATTCTGGATCGTGTTATTTATTCTTCTATGTATTACCCAACTAACTATGGTTTCATACCGCAAACCTATTGTGATGATGATGATCCTCTGGATATTCTAGTACTTTCTCAAATCGAAATTGTCCCTATGTGCCTGGTAGAATGTAAAGTAATAGGTGTGATGCAAATGCTAGATGGTGGCGAGATGGATGACAAAATCATTGCTGTTGCAAAAAATGATATGTCTGTTGCTCACTTTAATGACGTAAGCGAACTTCCAGAATACTGGAAAAAGGAAATGCGCAATTTCTTTGAAGATTACAAAAAATTAGAAAACAAAGAAGTGGAAGTGGAAGAATTTCAAGGTCGTGATAAAGCCTTGCAAATCGTACAACAATCTATAGAAGATTATAAAAAGAAATTTGGAAATAAATAATTCCTATTATACGTTATCGGTTTAGAAAAAATCCCCATTGAAAACTAGGTTTTCAATGGGGATTTTTTTCAACTCAATACTGGCATTTTTCTTTTAAAAAGGGAAAACAAAACTTGTGCCGATAAATATCGGTATGGGCAGCGAGCTTGCCTTTGGTAGGCGAGGAAACAAAAGTGGCTTTTACTGTTGCGATAACCAACTTCAAACTACTTAAAAAGATTTTATGAGATCCCAGAAAATTTGCATAGCCAGATTTCTAGGATTTACTCAATTGCCTACTAGCACTTCAGAACGCAGCGATGAACTAAGCCTGCCTACTGCCGACTGGAAACCGTTACTGTGAATGTAAACTACTTCCCACTTCCTTTAAACTGCTGATCCTTGCTAGCAAACAACACATTAAAGGTCGTTAGACTACCGTAAATGCGAGTAATGTATTGTTGCAGGTCTATTTTAAGAGAATCATCTAGATCTTTAGAACTATTAATTTTTTGTTCCATCACTCTTAATCGATCACGCAGCATTACAATTTTATGCCAAAAGGTGTTGATAGGTATTTCCTTATCTGCCAGATTAGAATCTGCAGGTCTTAAAATCATGGTTCCGTTTTTGTATTTATCAGCTAGAGCAACAACTTGTGTCACATCACTGAATCTTTCTAGGATTTCTCTTAAAGATTTTTCTACATCATAAAAACTTACCGTATCGACATCATCATCACAAGCTTCTATCACTTCAAATTCTGAATCTAGTTCTATAGTTTCTAATCCATCTTTCTGAAACGTAACCCAATACATTTTTGCTGTAACGTTAGTCACTACTCCAAAACCATATTCTGGGTGGTTGATTCTTGATCCTATTCCTAATAATTTCATATTATTTATTATGTGTGTTCTTCTACGTTTATCTTTGCACTAAATTGATAAATTTCTGCCAGTTTGAAAAAGATATTCCGTTTTTTATTAAGAAGTTTATTGGTCCTTTTAGGTATTCTTTTAGGAGCCTTTTTAGTGCTCAAACTTATATACAATGAAGATATACCTCAAGGAACATCTGGCAAACCTGCAGATGAACTTGCTTTTAAAATTCTAGAAGCAATCGATCATAAAAAATATACCGAGGCAAAAGAAATTCATTGGACTTTTAGAGGTGTCAATCGTTATGAATGGAAATTACAACAAAATATGGTGGACGTCTTTTGGGATGATTACCGTGTTTCTTATCAAACGCAATATCCCAGAACTAGTATTGCATTTAAAAACGGGCAACGTCTTGAAAAAGGAGAAGAAAGAGATGAAGCCATTGCCTATGCTGCTCAAAATTTCAATAACGATAGCTTTTGGGTTATTGCACCCCATAAAATTATGGACATAGGAACAACCAGACAGCTTATAGAGAAAGATGGAAAACAGCAACTTCTAGTCACCTATACTTCTGGTGGTAGTACTCCTGGCGATTCTTATTTATGGCAAATAGATGACAACTATCAACCGACCGGATTTAAAATGTGGGTAAGTATTATTCCTTTAGGTGGAATTGAGGCACAATGGTCTGATTGGGAAATGACTGCTGGTGGATTTCCGCTTTCGCGAAAGCGTACATTTTTTGGTCTAGAAGTACCCGTTACAGATTTAAAGGTGATTCCTTAATTGCAAACTAATCTTCTTCTTCTAATTCAAAAAGCTCTTCTACACTTACTTTAAAATGCTGCGCTATTTTTAAAGCCAGCACCGTAGACGGTACATATCTATTCTTCTCTATAGAATTTATCGTCTGTCTAGAAACACCTATTGCTTCAGAAAGATCTGCTTGTGTCATCTTATGAATAGCACGCTGCACGTGGACGGTGTTTTTCATTATAACTCTTGTTTAAAACGCCAGTAATTAATTAAATACATTACTTGAAAAATAAATACGGATAACAAACCAAAGTCCGTAAAATATGGGACCAGATTCCATTGTAATAAACTGGACGATGTAAAGTTGATAAGTGGTACAAGGACGACAACTAACATACCATTCATAAAAGCATAAGCCATTGCTTTATGTCTTAACTGCAATAATCGCTCATCTGGAAATCTATCTTTACTTAAAATTATCAACATTAACCCTAGCAAAATCAAATTTGCGCTCCAACCTACCAAAACCTCTTCACTCAAAAAGTCATATTCATGTTGAGTGAAAAACAAAATTACACCCAAAACTATAGGGACAATACCTACCCATTTCATATAATGTGGTAATAGTAAGTAATCTCCTTTTCTAATTTTTTCTAGCTGTTTATTGTTCATTATAACTGTCTTTTAAAGATTTCAAAATACATTAGAAAATAAAACAAATAAGAAGACATTATAAAAAAGAAACCTTGAAATTCCCATTCTAGCGCCTTGCCTATAATACTGTACTTAAGAATGACAATAAAAGGTAGTATGAGCAACATCACAGTTCCTAGAACAAAAGAAAATGCAAATGCTCGATACCTTAATTGTTTAGTACGCTCATCTTCATTTTTATCTCGAGAAATAACTAGTAAAAACAAACCTATTAAAACAATATGCATAGAAAGGTCTTTGTAAAAAGAAGCTGGCTCTATCTCTTGCGTGGCTATAAACAATAAGCCAACAATAGCGATTAGACATATTCCTAATCCTACCCATCTGTATTGGTAAGGCAATAAAGGAAAAGAACCACCTTTTTTCTCATATTCACAAAACTTTTTTAAAATCGAACCTTTCATAACGTAAAGTATTTATATCATAATGACAAATATACTTTACATTAAGGAAAGTACACTAGTTTTTATCAACTATTTTTATCAACCAACATGTAAAGTATTTCTCTTAGCATATTTGATGGAGGTCCGTTAAATCAAATACTATTCTAAAACCATCATCGATAACAGATTTAGACCACCCAGCACAAATAGTTGCATGTCAAATCTTGTCAGCACTTTCAAAAACAGAAATCAAAACCAACATGCAAAGTATTTCTCTGGGCATGTTAGGTTGAATTCTTTAAAATCAGATACTTTTCTAAGTATTTTTAATCAGAGGTTATCAAAATTGTTTTTGATTTTCATTTTAGTCTTGATTTTCGTTTTGATTTTGATTTTACTTTTGTTTTTAAATTTACATCTTTTAAGTAACCTTTAATTCTATTTCTAATGCTTTAGAAGTAACTTCGCAGGATTGCAAAAAATCTATGGCATACTCAGACGAAATTATTGAAGTTAAAGGCGCTCGCGTTCATAATCTTAAGGACATTGATGTAAATATTCCACGTGAGAAACTGGTGGTGATCACTGGTCTTTCTGGATCAGGAAAATCATCGCTTGCATTTGATACCATTTATGCCGAAGGACAACGTCGTTACATTGAAACCTTCAGCGCTTATGCAAGGCAGTTTCTAGGCGGTATGGAACGACCAGATGTGGATAAAATTGATGGTCTTTCTCCAGTTATTGCTATAGAACAAAAAACAACGAGTAAAAGTCCGCGTAGTACGGTGGGAACAATTACCGAGATTTACGATTTCTTAAGACTACTTTATGCGCGTGCCAGTGATGCCTATTCTTACAACACTGGCAAGAAAATGGTGAGTTATAGCGATGAGCAAATACGTGATCTAATTATTGAAGAATATAAAGGACAACGCATTAATATACTTGCACCTGTTGTAAGAGGAAGAAAAGGTCATTATCGAGAGCTTTTTGAACAAATTGCCAAACAAGGTTTTGTAAAAGTGCGCTGTGACAACGTGATAATCGATATCATGAAAGGTATGAAACTGGATCGATACAAGGTTCATGATATAGAAATGGTTATCGATCGCATTCAAGTGGGCGATAGTGAAGAAGATATCAAACGCCTGGACGAATCTATCAGAACGGCTATGTATCATGGAAATGATATCACAATGATTGTTCCTCATGGCGAGAAAGACGGTCGCTTTTTCTCTCGTACATTAATGTGTCCAGAGTCTGGAATCTCTTATCCAGAGCCAGAACCTAACAACTTCTCATTTAATAGTCCTAAAGGTGCTTGTCCTAAATGTAATGGAATCGGTACTGTTTATCAGGTTAACGAGCACAAAATCATTCCTGATCGCAGTCTGTCGATTTCTAAAGGTGGACTTGCGCCCTATCCTGACAATAAGAAAAACTGGATTTACAAGCAACTAGAATTGATCTCTCAAAAATTTGATTTTAAACTGACAGATCCTTTAGAAAAAGTTCCTGCAGCAGCTATAGAAATGATTCTTTATGGCGGTAAGGAAAGTCTAGAAATAGATAGTAAGAATCTAGGTATAAAACGTAATTACAAAATTGATTTTGAAGGTCTTGCTAATTTTATTGAGCAAACATTCAAGAATGCCGATAGCACTAGTCTAACTCGTTGGGCTAAGGAATTCATGGATAAAGTGGAATGTTCTCAATGTGAAGGATCTAGATTGCGCAAAGAGTCTATGTATTTCCGTGTGAACGAGAAAAACATTGCCCAGCTAGCAAATATGGATATCGTACAGCTGGTAGAATGGTTTGATGGTCTGGATAGCACGCTTTCGCGAAAGCAACAACAAATAGCTACAGAACTATTAAAAGAAATCAGAGAACGATTGCAGTTTTTGCTAGATGTAGGGTTGGATTATTTATCCTTAAACAGAAGCGCCAAAACACTTTCTGGTGGAGAAGCACAACGTATACGACTAGCCACACAAATAGGATCACAATTAGTAGGTGTTTTATATATATTAGATGAACCAAGTATAGGATTGCACCAGCGCGACAATGAAAAATTGATCAATTCGCTGGTTTCTTTGCGCGATACAGGAAATTCTGTTATTGTTGTAGAGCACGATAAGGATATGATTGAACGTGCAGATCATGTAATAGATATAGGACCACGAGCTGGAAAATATGGTGGTGAAATCATAAGTGAAGGATCACCTAAAGAGATTTTAAAACACGATACTTTAACTGCTCAATACTTAAATGGTAAGCGTGAAATAGCGGTTCCTAAAAAACGACGTAAAGGAAACGGAAAGAAAATAGCATTGAAAGGTTGTACAGGAAATAACTTAAAAGACGTTTCTATTGATTTGCCATTAGGACAGATGATAGGTGTAACCGGTGTTTCTGGTAGTGGAAAATCTACCTTGATTAACGAGACACTTTACCCTATTATGAACGCGCACTTTTTTAACGGTGTGAAAGTACCAATGCCATATAAAAGCATTAAAGGACTGGATCATTGTGACAAAGTAATTGATATCAATCAAAGTCCCATAGGTAGAACACCGCGATCTAACCCTGCAACTTATACAAAAACCTTTGACGAAGTAAGGTCACTATTTGCTAAAACGCCAGAAGCCTTAATTAGAGGCTATAAGCCAGGTCGTTTTAGTTTTAATGTTGTCGGTGGACGTTGTGAAACCTGTAAAGGTGGCGGATTAAGAGTTATAGAAATGAATTTCCTACCAGATGTTTATGTGACTTGTGAAACCTGTCAAGGAAAACGATTTAATAGAGAAACACTAGAAATACGATATAAAGGAAAGTCGATAAGTGATGTGCTTAATATGACGATTAATGAAGCTACAGACTTTTTTGAACCCATTCCAAAAATATACCGTAAACTAAAAACTATAAAGGATGTAGGTCTTGGATACATTACTTTAGGACAACAGTCTACTACTCTATCTGGAGGCGAGGCACAACGTATCAAACTGGCCAGCGAACTTTCAAAACGTGATACAGGAAATACTTTTTACATTCTAGATGAACCTACCACAGGTCTACATTTTGAAGACGTGCGTGTTCTTATGGATGTTTTGAATAAATTGGTCGATAAAGGAAATACCGTACTCGTTATAGAGCACAACATGGACGTGATAAAAATATGCGATTACCTTATCGATGTAGGTCCTGAAGGTGGCCGCGGCGGCGGTAACATAGTCGCAAAAGGAACACCTGAACAAGTTGCTACACATAAGACGAGTCATACGGCTAGGTTTTTGAAGAAGGAGTTGAAGTAAGTAGGTAGTTGTCCGTTGACAGTAGCTAAGTTGTTTTTCTTTTTTTATTTTTTTTTTGAATTTAATATGCGCCTATTTGTGTTGTCATTGTCTGTTTAGTTGTGAAGTTTAGATCAGAATCGATATTTTGAACTAGAACTAACATTTTCAACCTTTCTGACCAAAGCTCGCTACCGCTCACTTTGCCCACCTTTCCCATCCCAGAAATTTGCCTGGACAAATATCAGGGACTGAGGAAAGGAGATTTTTTAAAACTCCTCGCCTTAGATCTTGCATCCGACGAGCTTTTTTGCGAGAGGAATGCACTGGACAGATTGGCCTCACAGCTATAGCGGCGAGGCAATCAGGAATGGTTGATGCAGTGCTAGAATACAAACTAAAAATTACTTCCTTTTTCAAAACATATTATATCAAAAAATCCCCAATCAAAAGACTGAGGATTTTAAACTAGAACTTAAAAGAACATTACTTCTTCTTTTTCTTCTGTTCTTCTTGTTGTGCTTGTGCTTGCTCCATGATCTCTGCCATTTTGCTAGCAAATTTACCTTTCTTCTTCTTAGGTTTTGCTTTTGCTTTTTCAATTTTAGCAAGAACTTTATCCTTATCAATAATCACGTGTTTAATGACTAACATAATACCTATAGTAATTAAGTTAGACACAAAATAATACAGTGATAATCCACTTGCATAGTTGTTGAAGAATACCAGCATGAACAATGGAGATAAATACATGATAAATTTCATGTTAGGCATTCCTGGTTGCTGTGTCGCTTGCATATTCTGACCTGTCGTCATTTGCATGTAGAAAAAGATCGATATAGACGCTAAAATCGGGAATAAACTCACGTGATCACCATAGAATGGAATCTTAAATGGTAAGCTAAAAATCTCATCATAACTTGATAAATCATCTGCCCAAAGGAAACTTTTCTGCCTCAACTCAAAAGCAGTTGGAAAGAACTTAAAGAGCGCAAAGAACACAGGCATTTGAAGTAAGGCGGGCAAACAACCACTCAACGGGCTGGCGCCAGCCTCACTTTGGATTTTCATGGTTTCCTGCTGCTTTTTCATTGCATTGTCTTTGTACTTCTCTGCAATTTTATTGATCTCTGGACGTAGGATTTTCATCTTTGCCTGAGTCAAGTAACTCTTATATAATACAGGAGATAAAACCAGTCTTACACAGACAGTTAGTAAGATGATCGCAATTCCATAAGGGATACCAGCTCCTTTTTCTGGACTACTCAATAAGGTAAATAAAGGACGAATAGCCCATTCATTAATAACACCAAAAATTCCCCAGCCTAAATCTACAACCTCATCTAGATTGCGTTCGTATTTAGTTAGAATTTCATAATCTGTAGGACCAAAATACCAGTCCATATTGTACGCCAGCTCGCCACCATTATATTCTAGTTGTGCTTTTGTAGTAAACTTTTTAGTTAAAACAGTTTGCTCATCATTTGCAGAATAATTGTTGTACGATTGAATCAATCCACTTTTGAAAGGCGTATCTGTTAATAAGATGGACGAGAAAAAATGCTGCTTATAAGCGATATATGTAATCTTTTCTGCTTCTTCCTCTGCTTGCTCTCCTTGACCTGTATAGTCGTCACTACCGCCATCATATTCAAATTTAGCCTCAGTGTAGCGGCTTTCATTATCCATACCTTTAGAGCGACGGTAACCTTGTAATTCCCAATTCAACGCTACTTCTTCAGAAGTATCTGCTATTTGTGAAAGACCTTGCGTACGAATATTAAAATCCATCATGTAATCTGTAGGCTGCAACTCATAACGAAACTCTATAGATGCGCCATTAGCCGGATTTGCAGTAAGACTTAAAACTTTATTCTTACCATTCATCGATTCTTGAGCCGTAAAAACCATGTCTCTAGTACGCAGTTTACGTCCATCTTTAGTCATGAACTCTAAATCAAACTTATGGTCGCCTCCTTTGACAAGGTAAACTGGTAAAGAATCATAAGTTTTATAGTTTTTCAATAAAGCCTCGTCGATTAATGCACCTTTAGTATTGATTTTAAAATCAATCAATTCATTGTTAAACTCGATCACTTGACCTTGCGCTTGTACTGGTGTTGCTATTGAATCATTTGTTACTATAACCGGTGCTGTAGCAACTTCAGAAGTTTTCTCTGTTGTAGTTTCCGCAGCTTCAACTTCTTTCGTTTCGTCTTGATTTCTGAAAAGCATAAATGCTACAATAGCAAAAATTAATGCTAATCCTAGCATACTTTTCCAGTCCGTCTTATTCTCTTCCATACTTATGCCCACTGGGGCGTTTAATTTACTAGGTAATTATTTGTTATTGATCTCGCTTTCGTGAAAGCAGAATCTTAAACTTTGTTCTTATTTAATTTAAAATCTGCTGCAGCTTTTACAAACGATGTAAACAAAGGATGTGGCGCTGCAACGGTACTTTTGTATTCTGGATGATACTGAACTCCAATAAACCAAGGATGATTTTCTACCTCAACAGTTTCTACTAGGTTTGATTTAGGATTGACACCTGTTGTTTTTAAACCTGCGTTTTCAAGTTGTTCTCTATATTCATTGTTATATTCATAACGATGTCTATGGCGCTCACTTATTTTTTTACTGGAATAAATATCTTTGATCTTTCCACCTACTAACTCACAATCCCAAGCTCCTAATCGCATGGTTCCACCCATGTTCATGATGTTCTTTTGATCTTCCATTAAAGAAATCACAGGATTTGCTGTATTCTCATCCATTTCTACGGAATTAGAGTCTGCAATTCCTAAAACGTTACGAGAATATTCAATTACTGCCATTTGCATCCCTAAACAAATACCAAAAAAAGGTAATTTATTTTCTCTGGCGTAACGCACAGCTTCTATCTTTCCTTCTATTCCACGCTCTCCAAAACCTGGTGCTACTAGAACACCATCTAAATGAGAAAGCTTTTTCTTAATGTTATCTACTTCTAGATAACCACTATGAATAGATTCTATTTTCACTTTTACTTCATTAGCCGCACCAGCATGAATAAATGCTTCAAGAATAGATTTATAAGAGTCTTGTAATTCTACATACTTGCCTATCAAACCAATAGTTACGGTGCTTTTAGGGTTTTTGTGCCGTTGTACAAATTCATTCCAGCTTCTTAAATCTGGTTGATCTTTGGTATCTATTTCTAAATTTTTAATAACCACGCGATCTAAACCTTCTAACAGCATTTTGTTAGGAACGTCGTAAATGGTTTCTACATCAATAGATTGAATTACTGCTTCTTGCTTTACATTACAAAAACGAGCCAGTTTTGTACGTATCTCGTCAGACAGTTCGTGCTCTGTACGGCATACCAAAATATCTGCCTGCACACCGCTTTCCATCAATGTCTTGACGCTGTGTTGTGTGGGTTTTGTTTTTAATTCTCCGGCAGCGCTTAAGTAAGGAATAAGAGTTAAATGAATTACCAGTGAGTTTTTTTCACCTAATTCCCATTGTAACTGTCGTACACTTTCTATGTAAGGTAAAGATTCAATATCTCCTACTGTTCCGCCTATTTCTGTGATGACTACATCATAATCACCAGATTTTCCTAAAATCTGAATGCGCTCTTTGATCTCGTCAGTAATATGAGGTATTACCTGAACTGTTTTACCTAGAAACTCGCCTTTTCTTTCTTTATTAATAACACTTTGGTATATCCTACCAGTAGTTACATTATTTGCTTGAGAAGTATTCACATTTAGGAATCGCTCATAATGGCCCAAATCTAAATCTGTTTCTGCTCCATCTTCTGTAACATAACATTCACCATGTTCATAAGGGTTGAGCGTACCTGGATCTACATTTATATAAGGATCTAGTTTTTGAATAGTCACTCTTAAACCTCTCGCTTGTAATAATTTAGCTAATGACGCTGCGATAATACCTTTTCCTAAAGAAGAGGTAACTCCGCCGGTTACAAATATGTATTTTGCATGTGCCATAGTTCTGTTTTAAGAGTTTTAAAAACAGCTGCAAAAGTAGGTATTTTGAATAAGAGAAACGACTACTTTCTAATCGAAAAGTCAAATCTAGTAAACAACAAAAGCCAGTAAGTATTTACTGGCTTTTGTTTATCAACTATTACAATATGTTATTCTAACTACTATTCCTTATTATTCTAATTATTATTCGATGATAATCTTTTTAGTTATTGTACGGTCACCATCTACAATATTCACTAAATACATCCCTGAAGAAACATTATTCAAGTTTATATTTTGATTAAAAGAAGAAGCTGTTTCATAAGATTGATTAAAAACAGATCTACCGCTTAGATCAAAAATTTGAATCCCTACTTGCTCAGAAGCTGCATTGTCAAATACGATATTGAACTGGCCTTTATTAGGATTAGGATATATAGATAAATTATCTAGTTCAAATGACTCATTACTTAAAGGAGTTATCATTTCCACACATACTTCTAACGTCCAACTGTTAAGTGTCCCAAGATCACCAGCAGCGTTGTCTGCGACTAATAATGTCCAGTTTCCATTTGCTGGTAATCCATTAAATACCGAGAATGATGTTGATGGATCAAAATTCCCTACTGTTGGTTGTCTACATAACACAAAACTTCCTCCATCTTCAAATGTAGCGTTAAGGTCATTTTGATTTGCACACAATCTATTCCAAGCGAGAGCTAAATTATTACTTGCTGGATCAGCAACTCCTATAACTAAATCTTGTATGTAGGTATGAGAAATATCTACTCCTAACTTAATCCTTGAAACATTTTCAGTTGTTGGTACATTTAAATTAAACGCAACACCACTGTTATCATTATCAGGAATGGCAGTACCTAATGCGCCAGACGTATATGTTGTACAAACCTCTTGAACATTTGCATTTATGTTAAAATTAATACCGTTAACTGCATAAAAAATATTACCTGCTCCTTGCACCATTAATCTGCAATTAGGAGATACAATGCCACTTGGAACCGTTAAAACATAACTTCCATTGTTAGGGACATTTGAAGCTAAGGTTGTATCAAAGTTACGACCACCATCAGTGGACAGTAAAATATTTACATTACTAGCATTAATACCATTACCAGTTGTACCAGCAACATCCCATGTAATAGTTTGTAAAGAGTTAGGTAACCATACTATTCCAGAATTGCCTTGAGAAGTAACACTGAAAGGTCCCGCGTTAGCATTTACATTTACGGTTAACTCATCAAAATTAGTTTGTCCACCTCGTGTATCATTATCTCTTACAGTAAGTCTAAAATTGTGTGAACGAGAAACTGATGCAAGTTTTTCCCAAGTAGTAGAATTCCCTCCAAAAGCAATAACATCTTCTAACCTAGGAATATATCTATCTTTTGAAGACGAACCTTCAAAAGATCTAACCATAGGACCAGTCACGTTTGATTCTTGTGGGAGACCAGTAATAGAACTTAAATCATACTGTTCCCATGTATACGTATGAGAAACAGTACCATCTGGATCTGTTGAATCACCAGATAATTTATATGGCGTGTTTCTAGGAATAGTATAAGATGTACCGTCAGCGATTGCAACAGGTGCAGTATTACCTGTAATCATTTGCTGTGCACATGTACTCAATCCATTGGAAACATTATTAAAAATATCTACCAAACTTCCTACATGAAAATAAGCATCACTATTATTTTGAACATTTTGAGGAGGACAAATACCAGCATAAGCCATAATAGTAGTACCACTACCTGGCTCAAATGCATTATTTGAGGACCTATTACCACCTTGACAATTAGAAGCGTCTCCATTAAATGTATGAGGAGCACCCATCTGATGCCCAATTTCATGAGCTACAAAATCAATGTCAAATGGATCTCCTACTGGAGCTCCTCTTCCCGTTACTCCTTGTGCTTTTCTATTTGTACATGGAGAAGCAAGAGATGCTAACCCACCACCACCTGTAGAAAATATGTGTCCTATGTCATAGTTAGTAAAACCAATCGCTGCATCAATAGCAGCTTGATTCTCACCTAAAATAGCTCCAGCATTAGTATTTGAAAAATTATCTGTTCCTAAGGATATTAGAATATCATTATTAGCAACAAAAGTCATGGTTATACTTAAATCACGCTCGTAAATAAAGTTATTTCTAGTCATAGTTACTACCATAGCAGCCATAACTGCCATTCTTTTATCTGCATCTGAAGCACCTGCTGCAATTCCTGCTCTGTTCCAATGAAAGTCAGAATACTCTACAGTAGTAGAAATGGCCAGTCTAAAGTTTCTCAAAACACCATCATTAGCATTCATAATTTGGACAGGCGAGGTAGGACCTACAAAACGCTGACTCAAACCTAAATTATCGTCTACATGACATTCCCATCGTTCTCCGCCATCTATAACATCACTCTTCTTATAAACTATTACTGCTTTATTATCCATGGTATAAGAATCTACAAATTGGGTTCCCATCTTAGGAGAGAACATCATTCCATGAAAACCTTGAGATGTTAATGAAAATCGTATTTGACTACTAGGATCATTCACACCTTGACCTACATAAGATCTAAAATCTGAATATTTAGTTTGTAATTGATCTGCCATTACACTAGCCTCTTTTACTCTAAAAAGCATCACACCGCTTGATGTTGGGTACTCAATAATCGTATTAGATATATTTGATGACACACCTCGTTGTGGTGCATTAACTAGCTGCTGCTTTAAAGAATTTATATCAATTGTATAATAGGATGCAACTACTGGATCTATTTTTCTAGACCACTGTAATTCATTTTGAAGTTTTGAAACCGAGGTAGCACTCCATAGAGATTTATTTTTCTGAGCGCTCGCAGGTAGCGCAAAAGTTAAACTGAATAATATTGCTATCACGCAAAACTTGTAATATCGTAACATACTGAAAATTTTATTTTACAATAATAAGTGAAATAGATCACAAATTTGTATTAATTCTATAGTTGCAGCTATTAGTACTATAAAGTTTGAAATTTAAAGAATCCTATAAATTCTATTTAGTATTCTGTTATTTGTTACGCTTTCGCGAAAGCGGTATCTTACAATTTAAGAATACCTCTAATTAGATTACCATGTATAAAACGTCTTTGTTCATTTTGTTATTTATCATATCTGCATCTTGTAAAACAAAAACTGAAGTTACAAGAAAATCAACTGATTCCATAAGTTGTCCAATAGATGGGAAATGTAGTTTTGATGTACTCAAAAACAAAGAAGTTCAAATAATGAAGGATAAATTTAATCATACTTATCACCAGATAAATCAAGCAGATGGAAAACTAGTGCTTTTGTTTAAGTATCAAAGAAATGATAATAGCAGACTAGTAGATGATGCTTATTCTGAAAGCATTTTTATACAAATTGATAAATCTACTACCAACCTAGATTTAAAAGATGAAAATTTAAAGAATGCCAAAGTCAGCTTTACCAGAATGTGTTTTTGTCGTGGAGCAACTGGAACATATCCTGTAAAAAAAGGAAGGTTACAACTGTTTAAATCAAACGAAAAGTATCATTTAAAATTAGACTTTGTTATTGATGAAACACCACAGGTGATCACCTCAATTCAAGAAACTTTCAAAATTTAAGGATCTACAGCAAATTCACTAGTAATAAAAAGCGCTTCTTTTATTTTAGATTCCCAACTTTTTTGAGTTTCTTTAATAACACCATGTCGTGTTTCACGATCATAAGATTTTTGAGCCTGTTGACGATCTTTTTCAAACTTCCTAAAGATAAAATCTATTTCCTTTTTAGGATCTTTTTGGGGAACATATTTTTGAAATGCAGCTCTTAATTTACGAGCGTATAACTCTGAAATATCCCAATGCAATTGTTCATGATCTAAGAGATCAGGATTATTTTCATTCAAATTCCTCTTCCAGCTTAATTGTGGATAAAAATAACATTCTACTTTGATCTCTACATTAATTTTACCGTCAACAGTTTTACTAGTAAATGTATAACCTAAACTACTATTTACACTCGCAAAATAAATAGCATTTTTAGGAGGTACTCCTTTGAAATCACTCCAATTTAATTTTGAATGTTCTTGATAAGTAAATCGCTCTACTGGATCGCTATGCAGATTAGTAAGTGAATTACCAATGCATAAATAAATGAAAAACACAGCAGTAAATAACTTCATTTAGTTCCAGTTAAAAACAATATTGTTTTCAATATCTGGATGTAAACTGTTGTGGACTGGGCATGTCAACCCTACTCGCTCTAAAATAAGCTGCGCTCTTTTATCGCAATTACCTTTCATATCTAATTGCACTTCTATTTTTGAGATACGACGTGGGCTTGCAGACATGGTTTTAGTTATTTGTGCTACGCTTCCAGTAATGTCGTTTTGCATTTCTGCTGCTTTTATACCCATTACAGTCAACATGCAACTAGCAAGAGCCGTTGCAACGGTATCTGTAGGAGAAAACGCCTCTCCTTTCCCATTGTTATCTGTAGGCGCATCTGTAAGAAAAGAATTACTACTTTTTAAATGAGTCGATTCACATCTTAAGTTGCCTTTATATTCTACAATCGATGTCATCTAATTATTCCTTAATATTAATTGTATTGACATCCAACTCTTTAATGCTCAAATCTTCTTGATATTGTAAAATAAACACAGCCTCATTATAAAAACCAGCAAGAAACTTTTTAGAATAGTCAAACTTGTTCTCTGTCATTTCTGTTGCGCCATTTTTCATTGCGCTTTCATATAAATCTGATGCACTCGCCTGACGTAAAATTATGTCAAAAGCTACATCAAAGCCTCTAGTCGCATATGAGTTAGGAGTTATATTATGTATCCCATAATACGTATTGATAAAGGAGTTATTATCATTGTTTTCTTTAAACATTCTAGGAAACACATAATTTAACTGTGCTAATTTAGTATTTGATATATCCATCTCTTCATAGTTCTCTAATCCAAACATGGTAATTTGATGAGTACTTGTTTTTGAAGAGTAATGAACTATTGCGTCAGTTATAAAACCAACATTATCCACTGCAAGCACAACTATATTCTCTACATCTGGTTTTAACTTATTAATGTAATCATTTTTATAAATATAATTTTTCTTAGTATCAGGAATCAACACCGTAGCAGATGGTAGAATAGAAGTGAATTCATTCTTCAAATCTGGATTCTTATTATCTGTGACTATAATCACATTTTTACCAGTTGCATACTTTGCTAAATATTCTTTTAATTTAGATTTAAGTAAATTATTATCAGGTCTAGCTTGAAATAAATTGCGGTACAACCTTACATCTGTATTAGTAAGTGGAGAAACTATAGGAATATCAACTGGCTTCAATTCTTTTGCAGCTTCAACTACATTTTTTGACATTAATGGCCCTATAACACTATTGTAATCAGTAAAATCGGTTGCATCAAGAATGTTTTTTGTAGTCTGTAAGTTATTTTGAGTATCATAAACATCATAATCCACAGGAATACCTAAAACGTTAGCACTATCAATTGCAATTTTTACACCACTATAAAAATCCAACGCAATGCGCATGATTTTATCATTTTTTAAATTATCACGATCTGTAGTTGTCTCGTTAATATTTTGAAGAGAAAAAGGTAACATAATCGCTAATCGTTGTCTTTGAAAATTTTTCAAACTATCAATCAGTCGGGCTGTAGTAGCTGTTTTTACTTTATTACTAGAAGTCAAAACCGCTTTACCATAATCAGGATTAGGGAAGTTGATCTTCATTCCTTCTTTAAGTCCATCCTTTAATCTAGGATTTAAAGCAAGTAAAGAGTCTTCACTAATTCCTGCTAGCTTCTTTAAAGAATACATTCCCATTTTTTGAGGAACAGTAAGTTCTATAAATTTATTGTTATCAATTTTAGGCTCTTTAATATCGGTTAATGCAAACTCTTTACCTAGCTTGGGAACATTAAGAATCATTCCAGGCTTTAACTCTTTTACACTAGGATTGAGCTTTTGAAGTTCTTTGACCTTGATACCGTATTTTGTAGCGATACCATACATTCCTTCTGATTGTTTTACACGGTACTTACCATCTGAAAGTTCTTTTTGCTCTATAAATATTTCTTTAACGCTTGCATTAGGAACCTCAATTTCTACTTCTTCAAAAACAGGAATCAATATGCGATCACCTTTTTTTAATGGGTTTGAATACAGTTCTTTATTAGCTTCCTTTATGTCTAACTCGGTCACTTCATACTCTTTAGAAAGACTGTAAAGTGTTTCTTTACGACGGACTCTGTGTTTTTTATATTCCGTTATTTTGCGCTGCGTAAGAACCTTGTTTTCTGCGGGAATGAGAAGTACCTGACCAAATTTCAAACCTGATTTTAAATCTGGATTGAGTTCAAGTAATTGTTCAGAAGTGACATTGTATTTTTGGGTGAGTGTATAAACAGTCTCACCTTGTTCTACAATATGCTGTCTGTAGTTTTGCATGTATTTAGCTTCCGCTTTCGCGAAAGCGAGACAAATACAAACTATAAATAATATATTTTTCATATTCTTTTATTCCCATTCAATGGTTGCTGGCGGTTTTGAACTGATGTCATAAACTACTCTATTAACGCCTTTTACCTTATTTATTATTTCATTACTAGTCGCCTGTAAAAATTCATAAGGTAAATTTACCCAATCTGCCGTCATACCATCTGTACTTTCTACAGCTCTTAAAGCTACACATTTTTCGTAAGTGCGTTCATCACCCATAACTCCTACACTATTTACTGGTAACAGGATTGCTCCTGCTTGCCACACCTTATCATATAAGTCCCATTTTTTGAGATTATTGATAAAAACAGCATCTACTTCTTGTAGGATCGCTACTTTTTCAGGAGTAATATCGCCCAAAATTCTAATTGCTAGACCTGGACCTGGAAAAGGATGTCTACCCAAAAGCTCTGCAGCCATTCCCATAGACTTCCCTACTCTTCTCACTTCATCCTTAAATAATAGTCTTAAAGGCTCTACTATTTTAAGTTTCATGAAATCAGGCAATCCACCTACATTGTGATGTGATTTAATGGTTGCGCTAGGGCCACCAGTTGCGCTTACACTTTCTATAACATCAGGATAAATAGTTCCTTGAGCAAGCCAACTCACGTTTTTAACCTCATGAGCCTCGTCATCAAAAACTTCAATAAACACACGACCTATTGCCTTACGTTTTAATTCTGGATCACTCTCACCAGCAAGAGCTTCCATAAATCGTGCCGAAGCATCGACACCTTTAACATTCAATCCCATACCTTCATATTGTTTCAATACTTGGGTAAATTCATTTTTACGCAACAAACCGTTATTTACAAAAATGCAATACAGATTTTTACCGATGGCTTTGTGTAATAACATTGCTGCAACAGAAGAATCTACACCACCAGAAAGCCCTAAAACAACACGATCATCGCCTATCTGCTTTTGAAGCTTTTCTACTGTTTCTTCTACAAAACTGTCAGGAGTCCAGTCTGCTGTTACATTTGCAATTTTTATTAGAAAGTTTTCTAATAGTTTTTTACCATCTGTAGAATGATACACCTCTGGATGAAACTGGATAGCATAGGTTAGTTCTCCTTTTATTTTATAGGCTGCGTTTTGCACATCGTTAGTACTAGCTAATAAAGTACTGTTATCTGGCAATTTTTTTATAGTATCACTATGACTCATCCATACCTGACTACCTATTTCTATACCTTCTAGAAAAGGATCTTCTTCAATAAATGAAAGATTAGCCCTACCATATTCTCTTGTACTTGAAGCACCTACTTCACCACCGTGAAAATGTGCCAAATATTGAGCACCATAGCATACACCCAATAATGGTTTTTTACCACGTATTTCTTTTAAATCTATATGAAAAGCTTCTTCAGATCTCACAGACATTGGACTCCCAGAAAGAATAATCGCTTTGAAAGAATCTAGGTTAGATGGTACTTTATTGAATGGATGGATTTCAGAGTAAATGTTTAACTCTCTTACTCTACGCGCTATTAATTGCGTGTATTGGGATCCAAAATCTAGTATTAATATCTTATCGTGTTGCATGAGCAAATTTACTTTTTTAAAATCTAACGAAGGTGGATAAAAAACACTTTTGTTAACGTGTTTTCAATATAAAATTTGAATTAAAAAGAAATTCTCTTATAATTCAATAATTGTGAATCTTAAATCTAAAGGGTCTAGACTGTCCATAATTTTTTCAATAAAGGTGGAACCATGTTCTTGATAGAAATAAGAAAAGTTTGCCTGCCTTTCTTGTAGACTACCTTTAGGAAAAAGCTCTTTTTGAAGCAATAAAGCTCTTTCCAGAAAATCGTCATGCTTGCGCTTTTGTGCTTTTAACAATCTCTTTTCAAGGTGTTCCAATCCTTTGATTTGTTTGCGTTCTTGAGCATGGACCGCATTTTCAAAAGAAAGATCTGTTTGCATTGCTAGTTCATGTAATTCTTGAAATTGCTTTGTAAGATGTTCCTTTTGACTGGAAAAGTCAATTTCTATCTCACTTATTTTATGAGTCAATTGTGTTGTAAGCTCATGGTCTTTTTTAAATAAATCCCAAATCTCTAATTCTAGGTTACCAACCTTATTTAATTGTTTTGTAGTGGCTAATAAAGCAGAGTTGCGCAGCAACAAAATAGGAAAAGTTACTTTTTGAGAATCAAAATAATCCTTTAATTCTAACCAGTAAGCCATCTCACCACCACCACCTATATAACATAAATTAGGTAATATCACTTCTTGATAAAGTGGTCGCATAATTACATTAGGAGAAAATCGCTCTGGATGATTTTCTAATTCTTGTAATATTTCTTTTTGAGTAAATGATTGATCGATTTCATCAATAAAGTAAGTACCATTTTTTTCAATAATGCGCTTGCGATAATCGTCAGTAAGATAAAATAGATTGATTTCTCGAGGGTTTACTTGCACCTTATAGTGATCTGGCCAGTTCTCAAGGGTTTTACTTACCGCAGTAAAACTATCTTTTGAAACTAACTCTTCTTTAAAATAAGGAACAGCCAGTGACTTTAAGCGATGATCATCTGCGTCTATAATGACTAACCCATGGACTTTAAATAATTCATGGGCGATTGCTCTCGTAGCATCTGCGAGGTTCTTATTTTCTAAATAGCCCTTCTTAAAAAGACTCATGACTTCTAATGCATTGTCATGTTTACCTAAAAAACTTTTAAAAACCTCTAAAACTTTATCTAATCCTTGAGTAGATAATCTTCCAACACCACCAGATGCTTTTCTATTGTAAACAACTTTCTTATCTTCATAATTGAAGTATTGAATCTCTTCAAAATCGTGATCCTCAGTCGCCATCCAGTAAACAGGAACAAAGTTAAAATCTGGATAGTTATTTTGTAACTGTTTACACAAGTTAATGGTTGATATTATCTTATATAAAAAATACAGTGGTCCAGTAAAAAGATTGAGTTGGTGTCCAGTCGTTACTGTAAAAGTATTTGAATCTTTAAGTATTTTAATGTTCTTTAGACTTTCTGTTTTATCATCTACATTACGATATTGATGCTCAATAACATCTGCTAGCACATCGCGTTTATACTGACTTGCAGACCATTCTAATTGCTTCTCTTCTACTTGATCTTTGAAGTTTTCTAACCTCGGAAATCGATGATACAATGTTTTAAGGTGCTCTTTCTCATCTAAATAATCTGACATTAAATTTGAAAAATGTCTAATGGATTGATAAGGCTTAAGATTGAAACTCATTGATTTTATATCTGCTCAAAGATAGGAGTTGAATTGTGAAGTATTTCCTAAGATTTTAAATATGAAATAAGACTCTAATTATACCGCTTTCGCGAAAGCGTAACGTACCACCTACTTGTATCTCAAGTTATTGAGAATTTGTTTTATTTTCAACTTAAGATCTTCTCCTGTATCATAGATCATTTGTTCATTAGTAGGAAAAACAATCGCTTGTGGATTTAAGGTTTCTAAGTAAGTAGCATCTAAAGCCCTTCTATCTCCATAAACCGAACCATAAATGTAAGAAAACACAAAGCTACTGTTAACCGGAAAACGGTCGACGGTCTGTGAACTCCTATTATCTTTTAATTGAACAGTGGCCCCTACATTAGATTCCTTTAATTGCGTGTTTTGAATCACGTTTGCTGTTATAGTAATGAATTTATCCTGCTTTATATCATTTCCTAGACTGTCTTTTTTTACATTCCCGTTAGTATCGTATTCATATATAAAACCATCTTTAATCTGTTTTTCACGAATTAATTCTTTTTGAGCAACCTGTTCTGGAGAAATAACAATCCTGTCTATTATAATACTCAAGTCGTAATCATAGTCTAACGTGCTCAATTTATTATTATGATATTGAGTCCACTGGTCATTAATGCCGTAGGTTGAAAAATTAAGAAGTTCTTCTTCTAGTCTTGCAGGTAATATAGTTTGAGACTGATTTTGCAAATTAACATATATATAATTTGTTCCTTTTTCTACCGCCTCTTGAATTAATGATCTAGTGTTTTTAAAATTAGGATTGATTTCTTCTAAATAATTAAGATCATTGTAAATTTTTCTAGATTCAATTTTGTTAGAAGTAGATAGCGCATTTACCGAGTTGACAAGTAAGTAATCACTTAGAGTGGTTCTTGATTGTATAATCCTAGAATTGTAATCATTAAAATTAAAGCGTGCTTTTCTATTTTCATTTCTAATTGTAAGAGGTAGAAGAGGTCTAATTTTGTTTTGCCTAGCATCCATCCTTACATAGGTCTCATAGATAGGTTCTAATACTGCAGGGTTAGGATCTAATTTCCATTTCTGTAAGAGCATTTGATCTTGTTCCATTGCTTTTTTATAAGCATCTTCTAATAATGGAATGTATTCTTGGTTTCTTTTAGAATCTTTACCATCTATTAAATTCTCTATAGCAATATTAATAGCCTGATCAAAGTCTCCTTGATTAATAGCCGATTCTGTTTTCTTAAGGCTACTACAGGAAGAGGTTAAGAACAATAAAAATAATAGAACTATAGAGAATTGTTTCATTTATTTATTCTTAGGTTGATAAAACGGTAAGAGCTTATTGGAAACTTCACCAAATCCGATTCTCAAGTCTCCTTTATGACAATAACCCCTCATTGTTACCGTATCAAAGTCTTCTATAAATTTACGTTCTGTCCCGTCATTAAGTTTTACAGGCTTCTCACCTCTCCAACTTAATTCTAGCATAGAACCGTAGGAGTCTGGTGTGGGACCTGAAATCGTACCGCTACCCATTAAGTCACCGCTGTTCACAGAGCAACCATTCACAGTATGGTGAGCTAATTGCTGCGAAATATTCCAATATAAATACTTAAAATTTGACTTACAAACAGTTGTAGGTCTTCCTTGTTGTGGTGTAATATCTACTTCAAGATTGATATCAAAGCTACTGTCTGGTTTAGAATTTAAATATTCTAATACTGGCTTTTCTCTTTTAGGGCTTTGAGTTCTAAACGGTTCTAGAGCATCTAAAGTTACAATCCATGGAGAAATAGAACTTGCAAAGTTTTTTGCAAGAAAAGGGCCTAGCGGCACATATTCCCACTTTTGTATATCTCTTGCACTCCAGTCGTTAAGCATTACCATACCAAAAATGTATTTTTCTGCATCATTTACTGGAATAGGTTGACCTAATTTATTTGCGTCTGTTGTAATGAAAGCCATTTCCAACTCAAAGTCGACTAATTTTGAAGGTCCAAAAGAAGGTTTTTCTGCTCCCGCAGGAAAAGTCTGTCCTTGCGGTCTATGAATAGGAATATTGGAAGGAATTATTGAACTGGATCTACCATGATAAGCCACTGGCATATGTAACCAGTTAGGAAGAAGTGCATTATCTGGATCTCTAAACATCGTCCCTACGTTTGTTGCATGTTCTTTACTGCTATAGAAATCTGTATAATCTCCGATAAGAACTGGCAGTTGCATTTCTACTTCATCCATAGCAAAAATGATCCTATCGCGATGTTCTTTATTGTCTCGTAGTTCTGGATTATCTTTATCAAATATATCTCCGATTCTATTTCTAACTAATTTCCAGGTTTTTTTTCCGTCTGATATGAAATCGTTTAGAGTATCCTGCATGAACATGTCATCAGTTAATGGTACAGAACTAAAATACCCCATTTCTTGAAGCGCACCTAAATCTATAGCATAATCACCGATTCTTGTACCGATTGTAATAACGTTATCTCTTGTTAGAAAAACACCAAATGGAATATTTTGAATAGGGAAATGAGTATCTCTATTGTATCCTATCCATGAATTTCTTTTAGGGTCATTTGTTTTGTTAGGCATCTTGTATTGATTTCTTGTTAAAAAGTATATTCAAATATATCATAATAGTATGGTATGAATGCATCTGTAACTTATTTTTGTGATCTAAATCTAAACAAATGGCTAATATAGATCAAGAAATATTTGACCTTATTGAAAAAGAAAGAATACGTCAAACGAAGGGTATAGAACTTATTGCAAGTGAAAACTATGTAAGCGATGACGTTCTGGCAGCTGCTGGCTCAATTCTTACCAACAAATATGCTGAAGGGTATCCAGGTAAAAGATACTACGGAGGTTGTGAAGTTGTTGATGAGATTGAAAACATAGCTATTGAAAGAGCAAAGGAACTATTTAATGCGGAATATGTAAATGTGCAACCACACTCTGGTAGCCAAGCAAATACTGCTGTTTATCATGCTTGCTTGAATCCAGGTGATAAGATCCTAGGATTTGATTTGTCACATGGTGGTCATTTAACGCACGGATCACCTGTAAATTTCTCTGGAAAGTTATATAAAAACTGCTTTTATGGAGTTGACAAAGAAACTGGACGATTGAACTATGATACAATCGAAGCAATAGCTACAAAAGAAAAGCCTAAAATGATTATAGCAGGAGCGTCTGCCTACAGTCGTGAAATTAATTACAAAAGATTTAGAGAGATAGCAGATAAGGTCAACGCTATATTAATGGCAGATATTGCACATCCCTCCGGTCTAATTGCTAAAGGAGTTTTGGCAGATGCTGTGCCACATGCACATATATGTACCACTACCACTCACAAAACGCTACGAGGTCCTCGTGGTGGATTAATCATAATGGGTAAAGATTTTGAAAATCCGTTTGGTCAAAAATTGAAGAATGGAAAGTTAAAAAAAATGTCAACACTTTTAAATAGTGGTGTTTTCCCTGGTAATCAAGGAGGTCCTTTAGAACACATAATAGCAGCCAAAGCCATAGCATTTAAGGAGGCTCTATCAGAAAACTTTTTGCACTACATGATTCAAGTCAAAAATAATGCACAAATAATGGCTGAAGAATTTGTAAAAAGAGATTATAACCTTATTTCTGGAGGGACAGATAATCATATGATGCTTATTGATTTAAGGAACAAAAATATCACAGGTAAAGAAGCAGAAGAGTTACTAGGTAAAATACATATAACGGTGAACAAAAATATGGTCCCATTTGATACCGAATCCCCATTTGTTACAAGTGGTATAAGAATAGGTACACCAGCAATCACTACTAGAGGTTTCAAAGAGAGTGAAATGATCAAGATCGTAGACATCATAGATAGATGTATTGTAAATAAAGAGAATTTGAATGTAGAAGAAATGAATAAAGAAGTGTTTTCATTGACTCATGGCTTCCCTCTTTATAAGATGTAAATACTAATAAATTTTTACTGTAAAATAAAAGGCCTTGTTCATTTTGTATGAGGCTTTTTTCATGTGATATGATTAAGATAATTTTAATAAATTAAATATCAACAAGATACAAAACGTTGAACAGAGGGTCGTTAAACAAGATAAGAATAGAGCACTACAACACCAACTTTCTAAAATTCATAATTGCTCCATAAATATAGAAACAATTATAAATACGTTTTTGGCATATATTCTA